>CALAED010000096.1 GCA_937891035.1 uncultured Thermomonosporaceae bacterium
TGCTGCAGCTTCCGCGGCAGCGTGGTCGCGCTCAACGCGAGCAACGGAGCACTGAAATGGCAATCCTTTACGGTGCCGGCGGGATACACCGGTGGCGCGATCTGGAGCAGCACCATCGTCCCGGACCCGGCCAGAGGAGTCGTGTACGCCACCACCGGCAACAACTACAGCACACCGACCGATCCTGCCTACACGTCCTGCATCAACAATGGCGGTACCCAGGAATCGTGCCTGTCCCCAGACGACCATTTCGATTCGGTCCTCGCGCTGCATATGACAGACGGGAAGGTCGCCTGGTCGCAACGGCTTTCCAATGGGGACGACTGGAATTTGGCCTGCTTGCCCAGCATCCCCGGACCAAACTGCCCGAAACCGACCGGTACTGACTATGATTTCGGCAGTGGCGTCAACCTCTTCACCATTCAAACGTCCGGCGGAGCTAAAACCGTGCTCGGGGCCGGCCAGAAGAGCGGCATTTACGTCGCCCTCGACCCGGACGACAACGGTGCGGTTCTGTGGGCCACCCAGGTCGGACCAGGCGGGCCACTTGGTGGAATCCAGTGGGGCTCCGCCACCGATGGCAAGCGAATTTATGTGGCCATCTCCAACTCCAACAGCGAAATGCACATCCTCCAGCCGTCTGGCCAGACAACCAGCGGCGGCTCGTGGAGTGCGCTGGACCCGGCGTCAGGGAAAATCCTCTGGCAGACCCCAGATCCCGGGGGTGCCATGGATCAGGGACCCATGGCCGTCACCAACAACGTGGTCTACGCACCATCGATGGCAGGTACCGGCGACAACATGTTCGCGCTCAACGCCGCCACCGGTGCCATCATGTGGAGATTTCCCTCCGGCGGGTCGGTGCTTGCCGGGGCCACGATCGCAAACAACGTTGTTTTCTGGGGTTCGGGCTATAGCAACATCCCCGGATTCACCGGGAACAACAAGTTCTACGCATTCAGCAGGAACGGCCAATAGCCTCGAGCTGACGGCCCGATGCCCTGCAATCCCCCGCTACCAGTAGTTACAGGTTAAGCCCGAGTTGCCGACTAAGGGCAACTCGGGCTTCCGGAAAGACTATCGGGTGGATCGGGTGGTGCGACCTCGGCGACCGAGGTTATGGAAGCTTGAGTTCGGGATGGTAGACGTCCAGCCACACGCTGAGGTCGAGGGTCCGCTCCAGGCCCAGCCGCGTCAGCCGGTCCATCGCGGACGAATCGCGCTCTGTCGCGGCCTTGAGCCAGTCCCGGTCTACCAACTCGAACACTTCGTGATTCCTGTGCGTCAGCAATTCTTTGCCCTGATGCTGGAGCTCCCGGCTGTAATAGGGGTCCTGAGTCGACGGATAAGGGCTCTTCGGCCGCCAAGCGACCGATTCGGGAAGCATCTCTTTGGCCGCTCCGCGCAACAAGCTTTTCTCTCTGCCGTCGTAGGTCTTCAACGACCAGGGTGCGTTGTAGACGTATTCGACGAGGCGGTGGTCGCAGAACGGCACCCGGACCTCCAGTCCGACCGCCATGCTCATTCGGTCCTTGCGGTCGAGCAGGTACCGCATGAAACGGGTCACGTGCAGATAAATCATGACCCGCATGCGGTGCTCGAAGTCGTCGTCGGAGTCGAGCCGCCCGACTTCCCGGACCGCGCTATCGTACTTGTCAAGCCGATAGCCTTCCAGCTCCAGTTGTGACAACAGTTGAGCGTTCAGCCCGGTGGCGTCCTTGTCGAAGGGGCCCACGTTGACGGCGATCCACGGAAACGCGCGTGCGCGCTGGATTTCGGGGACGTGCATGTGCCTGTACCCGCCGAATACCTCGTCCGCCGACTCGCCGGACAGGGCGACGGTCGACTTCTTGCGAATCGCCGCAAAGAGCAAGTACAGCGAGAAGTCCATGTCGCCGGTCCCCACCGGCACGTCTCGCGCAGTGATCACGGCCTTACGGACGTCGGGGTCGGCCAGCGTCTTCGGGTCGAGCACGATGTCGGTGTGCTCCGAGCCGACGTGCTCGGCGACGTCGCGGATGAACGGTGTATCCGGGGTGTCACGCAGGTCGTCGGGCTTGAAGTTCTCTGCCTGGCCCATGAAGTCGACCGCGAACGTCGGCACCCGCTCGGCGCCGAGATGGGCTGCGGCAAGCGCGGTGAGCGTGCCGGAGTCCAGCCCGCCTGACAGCAGCAGGCAGCGTGGCACATCGGCGACGAGCTGACGCCGCACGATGTCGTCCAAGAGCTCGCGGACCCGCCCGACGGAGGTGGCGACGTCGTCTGTGTGCGGCCGGGTCTCCAGCCGCCAATAGGTGCGTTCGCGCACGCCCGCGACGTCGACCGTGACCACTGTGCCCGGCTCGACCTGCCGTATGTCCGCCCAGATCGCGTGTCCTGGTGTAAAGGCGTACGAGAGAGCCTCGCGCAGCCCGTCTGCGTCCACCACGCGTTTGGCGAGCGGGTTGGCCAGGATGGCCTTCTGCTCCGAACCGAAGAGCACGCCGTCAGGGGTGCGGTAATAGTAGAGCGGCTTGACCCCCAGGCGGTCGCGGATCATGACGAGCTTTTGGTCGCGCGCGTCCCAGATGGCGAACGCATACATACCGTTGAGGTGGTCGGCGACCGCCGCGCCCCAGCGCAGGTACCCGCGCAAGACCACCTCTGTGTCGCTGGAAGTGGTAAAACGCTCGCCCTGCCGGGTGAGCTCATCACGCAGTTCGACGTAGTTGTAGGCCTCGCCGCTGAAGACGAGTGTCACATCACCCTGTTCGGTGTGCATGGTCATCGGCTGCACTCCGCCGATCAGATCGATCACGGCCAGTCTCCGGTGGCCGAGGGCCGCGTGCCGGTCGACCCACGTGCCACAGTCATCAGGACCCCGGCACGCCATGGTCTCGGTCATCGCATCCAGGATCTTTTGCTCGTGGTTGAGGTCGCGGTCGAACGAGACCCAGCCGGTGACTCCGCACATTCTGCTCGCCTCCTGTGACAATCAAATAGGTTCGCTCTTGTTTCGATTCATGCGGAGCCGCGCGGAGACTCGGCGACCCGCTCGCCGATCATGACGACGGTGAGGCTCGGTCGGGTTCTCAGGCATGCTTCGATCTCCTCGGCGTGGCGCCGGAGCTCACAATCGGACGAGAGCAAGCATTGCGCGATCACATGTAAAGGGTCTTCTTTCCTCGTGCTCGGTGCCGTACCGAGTGGCTACGGCTATGCGGCGCTGGGCCCCAGGCCCCTCCGTAAGGCAGCGTGGCGTCGTATTCGCAGCGGGCTTTGCCGCGTAGATCCGGTGCCGGTTCATTGGGGCGTACTCCGTCGCCGAGCGCGAGGATCTGACGGCCGTGGCCGATAAAGGCCTCGTCCGTGTTGTCCGCGAGCAGTCGCAATCGGTGACTGCGCGGAACCGGTCGCGGACGTTGTGGTGCATCGCCGGGTCTACCGCTGGAACGCGTAAAGACGAAGTCCGAAGCAGTTAGGGGACGGTAGCCGAGCGCGGATGGACCGGCGCTCCGCAACGCCAAAGATGCGGCCGACGTGACGCGGGGTCATCTTTGATGCATGCCGTCACGTATCGCCGACCCCGACCGGTGGAGACCTCATCTGTACTCGGATGACCGAAAAAGGATGATTCCGCTGCTGGCCACCGTCCTCAGAATCCTCACCGGAGAACCCTGATCGCCGCCGAACCCGGTCGAGGCCCAGCAGACCGCTGCGAAGCCCTCCTTCCGGAGATGCCCACGGCCATCCCCGCATGCGACCACCAAAGTCGAACACCGTTGGAAGGGTTGAGACAGTGGATCTGACGCAGTATGCGATCAAGCACGCCATCGCCATGATGTGGGACAGATACAACACTCCGCTATCGTTGGATGATATCGCTGATTCGGCGATCATGAGCAAGTTCCATTTCTCTCGGACGTTCCGAACAATGACCGGGACCTCACCAGGCCGGTTCCTGTCCGCCATCAGGCTGTTCAAGGCGAAGCACCTGCTGTTGCAGACCCCATTGAGCGTGACCCGCATCGCATACATGGTGGGCTACAACAGTCTTGGGACGTTCACCAGCAGGTTCAGCCGCAGCGTGGGTGCCTCGCCGCGGGTTTACCGTGCGAAGTCGCAGGCGGGCGGGCACGCGCTGGTCGGCGGCTGCCACGTCTACGCAAATGACAGGTCTCGTTAGGCCATAACTCCGGC
>CALAED010000097.1 GCA_937891035.1 uncultured Thermomonosporaceae bacterium
GGCCCGAATTCGGTCGCCATGACGAGTTCCAGCATCAGCGTCCGCTCGTCGAGGGCGTGTGCGAGCGCCGCGCTGTCGGCCGGGACGGTCTCGGTGCGCGGCGCGACCGCGCCCAGCAGGATGCGGCGATCACCGGCCGCGAACGGCAGCAGGGAACCGTAGAAGGCCGGGCTCCACCTGGTCTCGGGCCGCGGCAGGTGGCGGCCGAGCACGCCGCGCCCGGTCGTGGCCAGCAGCAGCTCAGCGATGGTGGGCTCGCCGCTTTGCGGCGCATCGGCGACCCCAGAAGCGGTGTCCGCTGGCTGCTCCCACCGCAACGCCAGGCCAAGCACGTCCGGCAGTGGAGGCGGCAGGCCCACGAACCGCGACAGCCGCGCCATGCCACGCAACTCGGCCGTGTCGTCCAAAAGCGAGACCCCCCAGAACCGGGAAGTCCCGTGTAGACGCAATGTCGCGTCGAAGACAAGCCCGCTTGGGCACAGTGGTCGACCGCCGCGCAGCCGCGCCGCCATGGAGAAGCTCTTGGCGAGCACCGTGGTGACGGCACGGGTCAAGGTCTGCGCCTGAATCCTGGTGTCCCCCGGAATCTCCGCTCGCTCGGTGTGGACTTCTACCTCGCCGACCATCCGGCCACCTGAGAGATCGGCGACGCGGGTGCAAAAGTGCGCCCACATGTGAAGCTGCATTTCCTTCGCTACGTGCAACCTGTCGTAAAGCACGTCCGCCAGCCGGTCGCCGCTTCGCGTCCATGACTCGATCGTGAAGACGAGACCGCCATCCCCGCTGTCGGCCGCCCGGAACTCGATCTCCCCGGCCTCGAGGTGGCCTTCCAGGGTCGCGAACCGAAATGACAGCGGTTCACGTTCCACCACGCGCACCGGGAAGTTCCACGGACCCGGCATGTGGATGTTGTACTCGTCTCCGACCTTCAGGTCGCCGGACGCCCCAGACGTCTTGTCGAAAACGGCGAACTCCACCGGTGACGCGACATTGGGATCGTCACACAAACTGTTGATCAACTGGGCCGCGGTCACAGCACTGTCAGAGATCCGGACCGCGTAGCGCCGCTGAAACGCCGGCCCGACACCGTGCCGCGGGTCCTGCAGCCGGTCTCCGCCACGATCTGGGATCTGATCGATCTCGGCGACGACCCTCGTGCGGAGCCGACGCCGTGGCACCCCACGGGAGCCTCGAAGCCACCGCCACGCGGCGAGACCCAATCCGGCCGGCCAGCGAATCATGCGGACGCGCTGCCGCCAACGTACTCGCACGGCGCCCCCCGAAATTCGCCCTTCGTCGTCATGCCCGCTCACAGGCGCAACGGCCGTGCGTGGCATGCCCTACCCCAGGGCGTCGCCGCTCAACCACGGGTTGTCGTCAAGACACCCCAGGACGCACCGGCCCGACCGGCTGAGGTGTTGCGTGGCTTTGGTTCTGGTAGGACGGGTGGCGTGACGAAAGGCGGGACGGAGACGGGGCTGATCCCGGGCATGGGTGAGGTGCCCGGCGCGCCGCGCACGACCCGCGAAGACCGGCGGGAAAGCGGACAGGGGCAAGAGGGCGAAGAAGCGGACGCGGGAGCCGGCGGCGGTGGACATGTCGTTGTCGAATTTGGACCGGCCGTGTCCGACTATCTGGTGCCGGCTGAGCTGGACGGGCAGGCGTGCCCGGCCGGGTCAGGGTGCGGTTCGCCGGGCAGCTGGTGGACGGGTTCATTTTGGCGCGCGTCGCGGAAAGCGAGCACGAGGGGCGGCTCGCCTATCTGGAGCGGGTCACCTCGCCGGAGCCGGTGCTGACGCCCGAGATCGCGGCGCTGGCGCGGGAGGTCGCCGACCGGTACGCGGGCACGATGGCCGACGTGCTGCTCATCGATCGTCAGATGTGTACGATCGTCAGCTCGGGGTTGATCTTGGCGATGTCGCCGTCGTCGGAGGTCAGGACCGCGTCACCCCGTTCAGCGGCGACCAGTGCCACGTGAACGTCGACGATGTCGGGATGGGAGGAGCGCCCGATCGTCACCCCGATCTGTTTTGCGCGCTCGGCGG
>CALAED010000098.1 GCA_937891035.1 uncultured Thermomonosporaceae bacterium
CTCGGCGGTGATCGTCAAGTAGTGCGGGCAGGTCTCCGCGCTGATCTTGATGCCCCGTTCCCGCCAATGCCTGATCATGGGGATCGAGCCGGAGTCCGACAGGTGCAGGATGTGCACCCGGCAGCCGGTCTCCTGGCCGAGCTGGGCCACCAGCGCGATGGCCGCGCCCTCGGCGCCGCGCGGCCGGGACGCGAGGAAGTCCGCGTAGCCGGGCCCGGCGGGGACGGACAGCATGGCCGGCTCCTCGGCGTGCACGATCAGCAGGCCGTCGAAGGCCGCTATCTGGCTCATCGCCGCCCGCAGGCCGGCCTCGTCCAGGGGCGGGAACTCATCCACCCCGGACGGGGCGGTGAAGCACTTGAAACCGAACACGCCTGCCTCGTGCAACGGCCGCAGCGCCGGCCTGTTGCCCGGGACGGCACCGCCCCAAAAGCCGACGTCGACGGCGCACCGGCCGGCCGCGGCGGCGCGCTTCGCGTCGAGCGCGGCGACGTCGATCGTGGGCGGGATGGCGTTGAGCGGCATGTCGAGCAGGGTGGTGACGCCCCCGGCGGCCGCGGCCCGCGTCGCGGTGCCGAAGCCCTCCCACTCCGTCCGGCCCGGCTCGTTGACGTGTACGTGTGTGTCGACGAGGCCGGGCAGCAGCGCGTCGTCGGCGAGGTCGACGTCCGCTTCGGCGGCGATGACGGCGTCGTAGGGCTCAAGCGCCGCGATCACCCCGTCCCGGACGCACACCGCGAGCGGGCGTTCCCCATCGGGCAGCACAACCCGGCGCGATCGCAGGACCACATCGTGCACCGTGCCCGCCGGCCCTCCCCGGGCGGGCGGCCGGTTCTGTCCGCGCAACCCCGTGCCCCTCCCTTGGTCGTATGCAGGTCGTGCCCGCTACTTCAGCCACTCCTCGGCGACCGCCACGACCAGCTGTTCCAGCAGCCGGCCGGCCTGGCGCATACAGCGGTCCACGTCCGGCTCGATGTCGGTGAGGGCATAGGCCGCCTGGATGCGGGCGCGGCGCAGTTGCTCGCCGGTGAGGGCCCGCCGGCCGGCGACGGCCACCACGGGCACGCCGATGCGGGTCGCCGCCTTGGCCACGCCGATCGGCGCCTTGCCCCGTAGGGTCTGGGTGTCGAGCGAGCCCTCGCCGGTGATCACGAGCCGGGCGCCGCGGGCCTTGCCGTTGAAGTCGAGCAGGTCGAGCAGGTAGGAGATGCCGGGCTCGACCCTGGCGCCGAGGAAGGCCAGCGCGGCGAAGCCCACGCCGCCGGCGGCTCCGGCGCCCGGGGAGTTGCGGGCCGGCCGCCGGGTGGCCGCCTCGCCGAGGTCGGCCCAGCGCCGCAGCCCGGCCTCAAGGACGCGGATGTCCTCGGCGGTGGCGCCCTTTTGCGGCCCGTACACCGCCGCGGCCCCGCTGGGGCCAAGCAGCGGGTTGTCGACGTCGCTCGCCACGACGATCTCCACGCCCGACAGGTCGGCGAGCCCGCGCAGATCGAGCCGGTGCAGCGAGCGAAGCGCGGCACCGCCGGGCGGCAGGCTGTTGCCGAGACCGTCAAGCAGCCGCCCGCCAAGACCCTGCACGAGGCCGGCTCCGCCGTCGGTGCAGGCGCTGCCGCCGAGACCGAGGACGATCCGGCGGGCACCGAGCCGCTTCGCCGCCACGATGAGCTGACCGGTGCCGTAGCTGGTGGCGATGAGCGGTTCGAGCCGGCCCTCGGGGAGCATGGCCAGACCGGAGGCCGTGGCCAGCTCGACGACCGCCGTTTCGCCGCTCATCGCGAGGTTTGCCTGCACCTCTTTGCCGGTGGGGCCGCAGACCTTGACCTCCACCCTGCGGTAGCCGGCCGCGATGGCGGCCTCCACGGTGCCTTCGCCGCCGTCGGCCACGGGGAGCAGCAGCACCGGTACGTCGGGCCGGGCCGCGCGCAGTCCAGCGGCGATGTGCGCCGCGACCTCGGGCGCGCTCAGGGACCCCTTGAACTTGTCAGGGGAGACCAGAACGTGGCCTTTAGGTCCATCGGGAGCGGAGGTCACGGAGTGGCCCTTTCCGGAGGCAGGTTTTCTTCCTTGTTACTGCTCGACATGGTCATTTCACACCGAAGAGCTGCGCGACGGGAGCCACTCCGAAGTAGTGCGGGAAAATCGTCCAGATCAGCCGTGCCGATGGAGCGGTCGCATCGCTCAACTGGGGTGATTCCGGCCACCATCGTCATATTCGGCACGACCCGTCATGGTCGGGGCTAACGACCTGTGATGTGTTCCGGGCGAACCGGTACCCGGGTAAGGGGCCGATTGCAAGCCGCCCGGATGGCGGCGACGACCGCCGGTGTGGCCGACAGCGTCGACGGCTCGCCCGCGCCGCGTAGCCCGTACGGCGCGTGCGGGTCGGGATGTTCGAGGATCTCCAGCCGCATCGGCGGCATGTCGAGGATGGTGGGGATCAGATAGTCGGTGAACGACGGGTTGACGATGCGGCCGTCCCGCACCTGGATCTCTTCCATCAACGCGAGCCCGAGGCCCTGGGCGCTGCCGCCGTGGATCTGCCCCTCGAGCGCCACCCGGTTGAGGATCTTGCCGACGTCCTGGACGGCGGCCAGCTCGACGACCTTCACGAGGCCGAGCTCCACGTCCACGTCAACGACGGCGCGGTGCACGCAGAACGCGAACTGGGTGTGGGAGTTGCCCTGCCCGGTCACCGGGTCGAGCGGCTGGGTGGGCCGGTGGCGGAACTCGCGGGTCTCTTCGATGATCTCGTCGCTCAGCAGTTTGATCAGCAGATCGGGGTCGGGCGGGCGGCCCGGGTCGAGCGTCCGGCCGAGCCTGCCCTCGGCCAGCGCGGCGACGCGCTGACGCACCGCGACGCACGCCGCCCGTACCGCGCCGCCGGTCATGTACGACTGGCGGGACGCGCTCGACGACCCGGCGGAGCCGACGGCGGTGTCGGCGGGCGCGACGGTCACCCGCTCGACGCCCAGCTCGGTGCGCGCGATCTGCGCCTGGACGGTGACGAGGCCCTGCCCGACCTCGGCCGCCGCGGTGTGCACCAGCGCGACCGGCTCGCCGCCGATCACCTGCAGGCGGACTCGGGCCGTCGAGTAGTCGTCGAAGCCCTCGGAGTAGCAGATGTTCTTGATGCCGATCGCGTAGCCGACCCCGCGGACGACCCCCTCCCCGTGCGTCGTGTTGGAGACCCCGCCGGGAAGGTCTCGAATGTCGGTGCCGCCATCCGTTGACGCGGGACGGGCCGGCGGCGGCGGGACCGCACGGATCCGGCGCAGCATGTCATCGAGCGGGGCCGGCATGTCGATGAGCTGGCCGGTCGCGATCGGGGAGCCCGCCGACAGCGCGTTGCGGATCCGCACATCGACGGGGTCGAGGCCGCACGCGTCGGCCAGCCGGTCAAGCTGCGACTCATAACCGAAGCACGCCTGGACAGCGCCGAACCCGCGCATCGCGCCGCATGGCGGGTTGTTGGTGTAGACGCCGTACGCGTCGATCGCGATGTTGGGCACCCGGTAAGGTCCGGCGCCGAGCGAGGCGGCGTTGCCGGTGACGGCCGGCGTCGTCGAGCAGTACGCCCCGCCGTCGAGCACGATCTCCGCCTTGACGTAGACGAGCCGGCCGTCCTTGGTCGCGCCGTGCTCGTACCGCATCGTCGCCGGGTGGCGGTGCACGTGCCCGAAGAACGACTCCTCGCGGTTGTACATCATCTTGACCGGGCGGCCGGTGTGCAGCGCGAGCATGCAGGCGTGAACCTGCATGGACAGGTCCTCCCTGCCCCCGAAGGCCCCGCCGACGCCCGAGAGGGTGAGCCTCACCATCTCGGGGGGAAGATCCAGGCTCTCCGCGAGCTGGTCGCGGTCGACGTGCATCCACTGCGTCGCGATGTAGAGGTCGACGCCGCCCTCGCCGTCGGGCACGGCCAGGCCGGACTCCGGGCCGAGGAAGGCCTGGTCCTGCATCCCGACCTCGTACTCTCCCTCCACAACAACGTCGGCCTCCGCGTTCGCCACGTCGCCGTGGACGGTGTGGATGTGGCGCAGGAGGTTGCCGGAGGGGTGCAGCCTGGGCGCCCCTTCGGACATCGCCTCCTCGGCGTCGGCGAGGGGTTCGAGGACCTCGTACTCCACGGCTACCTTCTCGGCCGCCCTGCGCGCGGTCTCCGGGTGGTCGGCGGCGACTATGGCGACGGCCTCACCCTGGTAGCGGACGTGCTCCCAGGCGAGCACCGGCTGGTCGGGGATCTCCATCCCACAGACCTTGCGC
>CALAED010000099.1 GCA_937891035.1 uncultured Thermomonosporaceae bacterium
ACGACGGCCCTGGTCTCCCCGGCGAGCCGGTTGAGCAGGCTCGACTTGCCCACGTTGGGCCGGCCGATGAGGGCGATCCGGCGCGGGCCGCCGATCTGTTCATGGATCTCCGGCGGGGCCGGCGCGGGCAGCGCGGAGAGCACGGCGTCGAGCAGGTCGCCGCTCCCCCGCCCGTGCAACGCGCTGACCGGCCACGGCTCGCCGCAGCCCAGCGACCACAGAGTGGTCGCGTCCGCCTCCGCCCTGGCGTCGTCGACCTTGTTGGCGGCCAGCACGACCGGCTTGCGCGCGCGGCGCAGCACGGCGGCGACCGCCTCGTCGATGTCGGTGGCTCCGACGGTCGCGTCCACCACGAACAGCACCACATCGGCCAGGTCGACGGCCAGGCGGGCCTGTTCTGAGATGGCGGCGGTGAGGCCGGCGGCGCTCGGCACCCACCCGCCGGTGTCGACGACGGTGAAGCGCTGCCCGGCCCAGGTCGCGTCGTAGGCGACGCGGTCCCTGGTCACGCCCGGGACGTCTTCGACGACCGCCTCACGCCGGCCGAGGATGCGGTTGACCAGCGTCGACTTGCCGACGTTCGGCCGGCCGACCACCGCCACCACCGGCGGCGGCGCCTGGTCGTGCTCCAGCTCATCCCCGACCGCGCCGGCGTGGTCAAGCTCGCCTGGTGCCGCTCGCGCCTCCGGCGCGTTCATTGCCGCTCTTTCGCGAGCCGGACGATCATCTCGACGACCTCATCGAGGCTCAGCGCGGTCGAGTCGACCTCGACGGCGTCCCCGGCCATGGCGAGGGGGGAGTCCTTGCGGGTGGAGTCGAGCCGGTCGCGGCGGGCCTGCTCGGCCAGGGTGACGTCGACGGTGGCGGCGGGATCGGACCGCAGGTCCTTGGCCCGGCGCCGCGCGCGCACCTCGTCGCTCGCGGTGAGGAAGACCTTGAGGTCGGCGTCCGGGGCGACGACGCTGCCGATGTCGCGGCCCTCGACCACGATGCCGCCCGCACCGATGATGTCCCGTTGCAGCTCGACGAGGCGGCGGCGCACGGCGGGCACGGAGGAGACCACGCTGACCGCGTTGCTGACCTCCCGAGTACGGATCGGAGCGGACACGTCGGCGCCGTCCACGCAGACGGTCGGCGCGTCCGGGTCGGTTCCCACCTCGATCACCGGCGTCACCGCGGCGGCGGCCACCGCCTCGGGGTCGTCGATCGGCACGTCGGTGTGCAGCATCCACCAGGTCATCGCCCGATACATCGACCCGGTGTCGAGATAGCGCAACCCCAGCGCCCGGGCGGCGCCCTTGGCGGCGCTGGACTTACCCGAGCCCGCCGGTCCGTCGACCGCAATGACGAGCGTCACCTGTGTGTGTCCTCTCCATAACCGATTCCATAACCGATCCCGGCAGGTGGGCCGCGCTGCGGGCGCCGGCTGCCCGGCACCGGACGCGAAACGTCAACGCCTCAGGCTACCCGCCCGAGGTACCGCTTCAGCCGGGTACCGACCAGCCGCGGCCCCGGAGTTCGCCGGCGAGCCGCTCGGCCGCCTCCGGCCGTACCGACAGCTCGACGACGCCGACCGGGCGGCCCGGGGAGTGCTCGATCACGACGTCTTCGATGTTGACCCCCGCGACCCCGGCCGCCTGGAACAGCAGCGCCAGCTCGCCGGGGCGGTCGGGGATGAGCACGGAGACGATGGCATAGCGTGACTGGCGTCCGCCGTGCTTGCCGGGAATCTTGCCCCGGCCGGCGTTACCCCGCCGGAGCAGGTCGGCGCCGAGCTCGGCGGCCGCGTCGGCGCCGGCCCGGCCGGCGGCCGTTCCGGCCCGCAGCGCCGCGGCGGCCAGCGCCAGATCGGACGCGACACCTTCCAGCACGTCCGCGACCGGCTCGGCGTTGGCGGCCAGGATGCCGATCCACAGCTTCGGGTCGCCGGCCGCGATCCTGGTGACGTCTCGTACGCCCTGACCGGACAGGCCGAGCGTCATATCGGAACCGTCGCCCAGCCGGGCCGCCATCGCCGCTGAGACGACGTGTGGCGCGTGCGAGACCAGCGCCACCGCACGGTCGTGTTCCCCGGGGTCCATGGTCAGCGGCTCTGCCCCGCAGGCGCGGGCCAGCTCGGTCACCGTCGCTGTCGCCTCGGGCCCGCTCGCCGACGTCGGGCACAGCACCCAGGGACGGCCGAGGAACAGATCGGCGCGGGCCGCCGCGGGTCCCGACCGCTCCCGGCCGGCAAGCGGGTGCCCGGCGACGAAGGTCGTCAGGTCGCAGCCGAGCTCGGCGGCCTCGACCAGTGGGGCCGCCTTGACGCTTGCCACATCGGTGTAGACCTTGGCCAGTCCGCGCTTTTGCGCGTCGCGCAAGGTGGCGGCGACGGCCGCCGGCGGGACGGCCAGCACGGCGAGGTCAGCGGGCTCGGCGGGATCGCCCGGCAGGGCCGTCCCGGCGCCCAGCTCGACGGCGAGCCGTACGGATGCCGCATCGCGGTCGACGAGCAGCACGTCGGCGTCGCGCTCGCGCAGCGCCAGGGCGATCGACGTCCCGATGAGACCGGCGCCGATGACGATCAGGCGGCGCGGTTCGGGAGACATTCGTTCCACACAGGTCACCCTATCGGCGGCCGAGTGGCCGCCCGTGGCCCCTCTGGGGGCGGCTACTGGGCGATGTCGAGGCGCAGGACGGTGGCGCCGCGCAGGTAGACGTGCTGAATCGCCGAGCGCGGCTTGGCGGTCTCGACGTGCGCGAGGAGCCGGATCACGCGGGGCAGCGCGTGCGGCACGTTGATCTCGCTCGCGCACAGCAGCGGCACCTCATGAAAGCCGAGCTTGCGGGCCGCCAGCGCGGGGAACTCCGCGGTCAGATCGGGCGTGGCCGTGAACAGGACGCTGATCACATGGTCAGTCGTCAGCTCGTTGCGCGTCATCACCTCGGTGACCAGCTCGGTCGTCGCTTCGAGGATCTCTTCTTTGGAGTTGACTCCGGCCTGGGTCGCGCCCCGGATCGCTCGCACGGCCACGTGATTTCCTCCTACCGTCGCGCTACAGCCCGACCGCCGCGTACAGCTCGCCGATCTCCCGTTGGGTCAGCGCCCGGATCGTGCCCGGCCGGAGCTGGGCGAGCTTGATCGGGCCGAACTCGGTGCGGGCCAACTGACGGACCGGATGCCCGGCCTCGGCGAGCAGCCGCCGCACGATGTGCTTGCGGCCCTCATGCAACGTCACCTCGACCAGCGCGCGCTTGCCGAGCTGCTGGACGACGCGGAACTCGTCCGCCTTGGTCCACCCGTCGTCGAGTCGCACCCCCGCGCGCAGTCGCCGGCCGAGGTCGCGCGGAATCGGCCCCGAGACGTCCGCGAGGTAGGTCTTGGACACCCCGTACTTGGGATGGGTCAGCCGGTGGGACAGCTCCCCATCGTTGGTGAGCAGGATGAGGCCCTCGGTCTCGGTGTCGAGCCGGCCTACGTGGAAAAGCCGCTCCGGCACGTCGCCGACGTAGTCGGCCAGCGACCTGCGACCCTCGGGGTCGGACATGGTGCTGACCACGCCGCGCGGCTTGTTGACCGCGTAGTACCGCATGTCGGAGCGGGTCTGGACGCGCTTGCCGTCGACGTGGATGACCGCCTTTTCCGGATCCACCCGGGTGCCGAACCAGCCGATCGTCTCGCCGTCGACCGTCACGCGGCCGGCCGCGATGAGCTCCTCGCAGTGACGGCGGCTCCCGATGCCCGCCTCGGCGAGCACCTTCTGCAGCCGTACGCCTTCGTTCTCAGTCACTGTCACTCGCTGTGCTCTCTTCGCTCGCTGGTCTTTGGCCGGCCGGCCTGGCCCGGCCGTTCGCCCCGTGCGGCCCCTCGTCGAGGCCTTCGAGATCGTCGGGCAGGAACGGAGCCAGCTCCGGTAGCTCCTCGAGGCTACGCAACCCGAGTCGCTCCAAAAAGTACCTGGTCGTCCGGTAGAGATGCGCCTGCGTCTCCGGGTCCTGGCCCGCATCTTCGATCAGGCCGCGCAAGGTGAGGGTCCGGATGACCCCGTCGCTGTTCACCCCGCGGATCGCCGACACCCGGGCCCGGCTCACCGGTTGACGGTAGGCCACAACGGCGAGTGTCTCCAAAGCGGCCTGGGTCAGCCGGGTCTGCTGGCCTTCGGTCACGAACCGCTCCACCACCGGCGCACAGGTGTCGCGTGTGTAGTAGCGCCAGCCGCCGGCGATCTCCCTGAGTTCGAACCCCCGGCCCTGGTCGGTGTATTCCGCCGCGAGTTCGCGCAG
>CALAED010000100.1 GCA_937891035.1 uncultured Thermomonosporaceae bacterium
CTTGTGAGAGGTACGCGGCAGATAGCCAGTCAGGTCGGCCAGGGTGAGGTCGTCCAACTCGATACAGGCTGCGGCGGTGAGAACATCGGTGGCTGAGACAACGGTGACGTACTCCTCGGGGCGGCTGGTCAGCAGCAGCGGCATGCTGATCTCGTTCAGCGCTTCCAGCGCGGCCTGATGCAGCCCGTCGGCGATCTCGTCAAACCCGTCCAGGACGGGCAAGATACGGTCTTCGTTGACCAGCGCTGCGGCCAGACTTGCCCGGTCCAGGCCGGGCCCGGCCAGGGCGGGATAGTCGCGAACCAGCTGGTCTGTCAGCCAGGCCCGCAGTGAGCTGCCGGTCGGATTCCACGACCCGAGACTGAAGATCACCGGTACGCGATCGGTGCTGGTGTAGGTGTCGAACAAGTCGAGGACGAATCGCAGAGCCAGGATCGTTTTGCCGGAACCGGCCCGGCCCAGCACCACCAGCCGCCCTGACGGTATCCGCCGGTAAACGTCAACCATCCGATCCAGTTGGCCGGTCAGGGCCAGCGGGCCCGGAGTGATACCAGCTGGGGCACGCCGGATGTTGGCCCAATGGTCGGTCAGGTGCTCAGGGGCCAAGTGCCAACGTACTGGCAGCGGCAGCGGGTCGTGTACCCGCCGACGTTCCTCCTCACGCCGGCACTGAACACCAACTGCCTGAACGAGTTGCTCGGTTGCTTCCGCAAGCCCCAGCGCGCCCCCTCTAGGCGCTATCTGTCCATCATGCTGAAAACTACGCACCGCGAAGCCGACCGCAGCCATCGTGAGCACAACAAACGGCACCCAGCTCCACGGTTTCCACTGGTCGGGTAGGGTCTCTGAGGCCAAATTGGTGACCAAGCCCAGCAAGACATAGACCACGACAGAGACCACAGCTGGTGCCGCTACCGAAGGCCGCCGCATGCTCCCCCCAGCGCTCGCTGCATCGCTCGACCGTGAAACCGAACTGTCCCCATTGCTCGCACCTTGGACAAGTACTCCGCAGCGGACGCGTCCATGGACATAACAGGGGGTAATCAAGATTAGGCTGCGGCAAACCGATCTCAATACCATTCAGAAGCGGAACTGGGCGGTGACCTTGGTTCCGGGATTGTTCTTGGCGTAGTCCAGCAATGGCCATTTAGCGTTGACTGCGGCGTCGATCTGGCAGTTCTTCACCGCGTTCCCCTGCAGTGCCAGGTTCTCAAAGATCACTACGATGAGCGGGTTTCCGTTGGCCGCGTTGAGTCTCTCGGCGAAGGTCTTGCCGATGGTGTTGCTCTGTACTCCGACCTTCTTGCCTATCAACGACTCCAGGCTGGTGTATCTTGAGCCTTTTCTGGTCAGCAACGCCTGTGTGTTGTCGGGGATTCGAAGCTCCGCCCGCTTGCCGCGGCCGTTGGTGTCGGAGTATGCGTATCCGATCACTGTGCCGGGTGAGTCCTCGGTGTTGTTCGACTCGGCGCACGCAGTCATCGTCACTGCGAGCGCGAAAGCCAGAAGAACTCCGAGTAACCAATGCCAGGCTGGACGTGCCACGCTTCCTCCTCGACCATACGGATAAAAGATCTTCGATCTCGTCAGCGAGTTAAGAGCTCACACCGAGCACCTTAACCTTAATGACCCGTTAATGGGAGTCCGTTTCGACTCCGATCAGCTGCTGTTTGCGCCTGAGGGCGCTGTCCTTCCAATGGGGTGAGAGGTTTTCACCTTCGGGCCTGTCGCGGCAGGGCGGTGAAGCTGAAGGTAGCCTGATCCGGCTGGTACCAGGATGGGCAGCCTTGACAAAGCCGCGCAAGCGTGGCGAAAAGAGTATGGTGTGCCCTGACGACGGACGCTTCACCGAGTAGCAACGCGTGCAACTTTCGTGATCAATGGTGTTCCCATGTGGGAACACGAGTTGTTCGGCGAGGTATGTCGGGTACTATCCGATTCACCGTCAGTTCATGAGTGAACGCTTTCATCCTCGGGCGGCGTGGATTT
The DNA here is from genome assembly GCA_937891035.1 of uncultured Thermomonosporaceae bacterium. GTDB lineage: Bacteria > Actinomycetota > Actinomycetes > Streptosporangiales > Streptosporangiaceae > CALAED01. The sequence continues at coordinate 1,990 of CALAED010000100.1, forward strand.
CGCGGTCTTGGAGAACATGGATGGCTTTGGCGAGTTGACCGGTCTTGTGGGGGCAGCAGCGCAGCTTGCGTAGGACGCGCCAGGTTTTGAGCTGGGCATTCGCTCGTTCACCTGGACCGCGCAGGCGAGCGTGGGCGCGGTTGGCGTTCTTTTGAGATTCGGGTTTGCCCTTGCCCTTGTAGGGGGTGATTAGCTCGTCGGCGCCGTGATAGCCCTTGTCGGCGAGTGTGATCAGCCCGGCCGCCTGTAGTTCGCGCGGGATGCCCCAGATCCGGGCGGCCGTCAGGTCGTGGGTGGCGGCGGGCAGCGCGCCCGACACCCACACGATGTCCCCGGTAGGTGTGGCGATGACTTGCAGGTTCATTGCGTGTTTGCGGTGCTTTCCGGAGTAGAAGGGCCGGTCGGCGGCGACGCGGTCGATCGGGATCAAGGTGCCGTCCAAGACGAGGTA
>CALAED010000101.1 GCA_937891035.1 uncultured Thermomonosporaceae bacterium
GCGGCGCGCTCAATTGGGCTTCCCGCGCAGCCTCGGCGCGCTTTAGTCGCACGCTTCCCTCGCTCGTTCCTCGCTCAGTCCAGCGCGCGCCGCGCGCCTGCGGCGCGCTCAATTGGGCTTCCCGCGCAGCCTCGGCGCGCTTTAGTCGCACGCTCAATTGGGCTTCCCGCCCGGGAGGTCGGTCGGGGACGGTTGGTCGGGCTGCACGCGCGGAGCTCACCGCGTCCTCCGGGTCATCATTGCTCCCGCCAGACCTGGTCCCACAAGATGCCCGAGTTGACCACGAGGGGCGGGATCTTGGTGGTCAGCCCCGGGCCGTGCACCCCCCGCACCGCCAGGTTGGCCGGGGCGAAGGCCAGGCCGAAGGGCGCGTACGCCTTGTCGCTGATGTACTTGCCGGCCTCGGCGTACAGCCTGTCCCGCGCCGCGGGATCGACCACGGCCCCGGCCCGGTTCAGCATCTCGTCCAGGCGATCGTCCTTGACTCCGGTGAACGGCGACGTCGAGGCGAACCGGAACGCGACGCCGACTCCGGCGGCCGGGTCCCACGCCCCCGCCGTCTGGAGCATCGCCTGCCATTTGCCGCCGTTGAACGTCTGAACGAGGCGGTTCAGCTGGTAGTCCTCGATCTTGACGTTGATGCCGGCCTGACGCCACTGCGTCTGCAGCGCGATGTTGACCTGCCGGGCGACGTAGTCGCCCAGCGTGCCCAGCGTGACGGTGATGCCGCCCACCTCCTGGACGAGCCGCTTGGCCTCGGCCAGGTTGTAGCCGCGATAGCCGGGCACCCCGGCCGGGTGGTGGAAGAGCCCGCCGGGCGCGGTGAACGTCTGGCTGACCGGGAACTTGTTCTTGAACACGCCGCGCGCGATCGCGTTGAAGTCCGTCGCGTGGTAGATCGCCTGCCGCGCCTTCTCGTTGTTGAACGGCGCGATCTGGGTGTTGAGCTGGATGACGTACGGCGACGTCGGCGGCTGAACGGTCACGGTGAGCCTGTCGCTCTTCGACGCCTGGTCGAGCAGCGGGGTCGTGGTCATCCCCTCGAACGCGTCCGCCTGGCCGGCCAACAGGGCCTGGTAGGCGGCCTGGTCACCGCCGATCGACTTGAACGTCAGCCGGTCGAGGTAGGGCAGGCCCTGCTTGAAGTAGGTCGGGTTGCGCTGAAGCACCAGCTCGGAACTGAGCCGGTTGGAGACGACCTTGAACGGCCCTGCGCCGACCGGAGTCACCCGGAACTTGTCCGGCCCCGCCTGCTTCAACGCGGTCGGTGAGGCGATCCAATTGACGTTGGCGATGGGGAAGTTGTTGACCGCCGCCGCGGTCGGCACCGCGAAGCGCAGCACCACGGTGTCGCTGCCCTCGGTCGAGATGCCGTTCTCGGCCAGCTGCCAGATCGGCCGGCACGTGCAGGTCGAGTCCATGCTGCGCTGGATGTTGAACCGCACGGCCTCGGCGTTGAACGGGGTGCCGTCGCTGAAGGTGATGCCGCTGCGGATCTTGATCTTCAAGGTGCGTCCGCCGTCGGCCATTTGGAAGCTCTCGGCCTGGTGCGGCACGACCTTGGCGCCGCTGCCGTCGTCGTTCGCGGTGAGCTGGAACAGCCCGCCGTAGATCGCGGCCATCTGGGCGATGTTGGCTCCGCCGGTGGTGTTGGTGGCCGGGTCGAGCCCGGTGGGCCAGCTTCCGTCGAACGAGTTGTCTTTGAGCACGATGACCTGGCCGCCGCGTTGCGGCGATCCTCCGTTGGACGGCGCTGCCCCCGTGGACGCACCTTGCTGGCTGCACGCCACGGCGCCGAGGAGCAACGCCGTCAGCGCGGCCATCAGCTGGATTTTCGTTCTCACCCGCGTCCTCCTGCTTCGTCACCGATGCGGTTACCTCGAAGCGCCCAGGCGAAAGGGCAGGCACCTCGAACACGGAGCACGACCCACCCCCAATGTGGCCTGGCTCACGGACGTTCGTTTCTTTAGCGAAGGTCAACACATGCCACCGGCCCGGCATAGCGAGCTTTCGTGAGACGGAAGACATCGTGGGGGCCGCGGCGCCGATCGGCGGCGGCGACCCGGTTTCCGTGACGTGAAACCCGCGTCGCGATCGCCGTACCTGCCCGGACATGGTGGTGGTGGGTCGATCGAACCGCCCGAGACCAGCCCGAGAAAGGCCGCCAGACATGGGTGAGACCGTACGCGCCGCCGTTCAGACCGGTCCGCGGGAGATGGAGATCCGCGAGTTCCCCCGGCCGAAGATCGGGCCCGACGACGGCCTGCTGCGCGTCGAGGCCAACGGCATCTGCGGCAGCGATGTCGAGATGTACAAGGGCGACCTGCGGCGGGACGGCTGGAAGCCGATGATCCCCGGACATGAGCCGCTCGGCATCGTCGAGGAGATCGGCGAGCGGGCCGCGGCGCGCTGGGGGGTGCGGCCGGGAGACCGGGTGGCGCTCGAGGTCATCGTGCCGTGCCGGTTCTGTCAGCACTGCCTGACCGGGCGCTACCAGGCCTGCCCCAACCGGGCGGCCGGGCACGGCGTGAGCCCGATCGACCTTGAGCCGGCGCTGTGGGGCGGCTTCGCCGAGTACCTCTACCTGTCACCCGGCACGGTGGTACACAAGATCGACGCGAGCCTGCCCGCGGAGATCGCGGCCATGTACAACCCGCTCGGCGCCGGGGTGCGCTGGGCCCGTCATCTCGGCGGGGTCGGCTTCGGCGACACCGTGCTCATCCTCGGCGCCGGCCAGCGCGGTCTCGCCTGCGTCATCGCGGCGCGGGCGGCGGGCGCCGGGACGATCATCGTCACCGGCCTGGCCGCGGATCGGCACAAGCTCGCGCTGGCGCGCGAACTCGGCGCGGACCACACCATCGTGGTGGACGGAGATGGCACGGAGGACACCGTCGAGCGGGTGCGTGAGATCACCGACGGCGCGATGGCCGACGTCGTACTCGAACTGACGCCGCTCGCCGCCGAGCCGGTCACCCACGCGCTGCTCGCCGCCCGGCACGGCGGCCGGGTGGTGCTGGCCGGGCTCAAGGGCAACAAGGAGATCCCGCTGCGCACCGACCTGGTGATCAACCGGGCGCTCACGGTGGTCGGCGCGTTCGGGGTCGACGCCCGCGCGTACGAAGAGGCCATCGCCCTCATCGAGTCCGGCCGGTTCCCACTGGAAAAGCTGCACACGCACACCTTCGGCCTGGACGACACCGCGCTGGCCATCGAGACCCTCGCCGGCGAGGTGCCGGGCGAGGCGGCGGTGCACGTCTCGGTCCACCCCAACGGCTCCTGACCGAGCCGGGGACCTCGACGAGCACGCGTGGCTCCGTCGCCGTTGTGCGGTCGGACCAATCACTATCTAGGGTGATAAAACCGATCGTATGCGCGGCATATGTGTGGTGGGCGCGGGAGCGGTCGGCGGATATGTCGGAGCCCGGCTGGCCGCCGCGGGCCACGTCACCACGGCGGTCGCGCGAGGTGCGACGCTGCGGGCGCTGCGCGCGCACGGCTGGCGGCTGCGGACCGCCGACGGTCAGGCGCTCGGCGAAGTGGCCGGCCAGCCGGCCGGTCAGATACCCGTCCCGGTGACCGGGGAGGTGACCGCTCCGGTGCGGGCGACCGACGAACCGGCCGAGCTTGGCCCGCAGGACGTCGTCGTGATCGCCGTCAAGGCCCCCGCGCTGCCGTCCGTGGCCGATCGCATCGCGCCATTGCTTGACGAGGACACGGTCATCGTCTCGGCCATGAACGGCGTGCCGTGGTGGTTCTTCGACGGATTCGGCGGCCCCTGCGACGGGCTGCGGCTGCCGGCCATCGATCCCGGCGGGACGCTGACCGCCGCGCTGCCAGCCTCGCACGTCATCGGCTGCGTCCTGCACATCGCCGTCAGCGCGCCCGAGCCGGGGGTAACGCTGCACAAGGCGGGCCACCGGTTCATCGTGGGCGAGCCGGACGGCCGGGTCTCCGCACGGCTGACCGCGCTCGCGGAGACGTTCGGCTCCGCGGGGATGGACGTTAACGTCTCGACCCGGATCCGCCGCGACATCTGGTACAAGCTCTGGGGCAACATGACCATGAACCCGGTCTCCGCGCTCACCGGGGCGACGTCCGATCTGATACTCGACGACGAATTGGTCAACGCCTTTTGCCGGGGGGTGATGACGGAGGCGGCCGCCATCGGCGCGAAGATCGGCTGCCCGATCGAGGAAAGCCCGTACGACCGCAACGCCGTGACCCGCAAGCTCGGCGCGATGAAGACCTCGATGCTCCAGGATGCCGAGGCCGGCAAGCCACTCGAGATCGACGCGCTGCTCACGTCCGTACGAGAGATCGGCCAGGCCGTCGATGAGCCGACGCCGTTCATCGACGCGCTGCTCGGGCTGACGCGCCTGAGCGCCCGCGTCCGCGGCCTCTACCCGTGGTGACCGACGCCTGGTGACAACCCGCGACAACCCGCGACGACGTGTGCGCGACGTCCGCGCCAACGCATATGGCGACGCCTTGTGACACCGGGACGGTCGCGCCCCCGCGCCTCCCGCGCCGGCTGCGCTGAGGAGTGACAGCCAGGGCGTGAGCGTGCGGCGCCGGCACGCCATGGCAAGGTCTCAGCGCGTGGCCTCGTCGGCGTCCACGCGGCCCCCGACCTCCAGCCAGCGGATGGCACTATCGAGATCGCCATGGCAGTACACGGGGTCCAGTGATGTATTGGCCACCGCCCGCCGCACCCGGTCGGTCGGATCTACCAGGACGAGTGCCGGCGCGGGCGGGCCCGCCGCGCGGAAGGCCCGGGTGATGCCGCTGAGCCCACTGAAGTCGCAGCACTCGACCGCGCTCATGTCCATGATCACTGCGACTCGGGTCATCTTCAGTGCGCGGTTCAGGTGGTGAATGAGCACGGGACGGGTGGCCTGCGCCAGCGACCCGGCGGCGGTGACCAGAGCGTAGTCGGCCAGTTTGGTTACCTGAACGGATAGTCGGGACTCGGTTTTCATGTGCCCGGGTCCTCTCACGGCGTCGAATCGTCGCGTTGGCTCTGGTCATGTCCCACGAACACGGAGATGAGTTCATGGACCAGGTGATCGCCTTCGGCGGGATGCCGAAAGGGTCGCTGGGGGTTGATGGAGTAGGTGTTACGCCGGCCGACCCGGGTGCGGGTGAGGTACTGCGATCGCTCCAGGTCGGCGATGATGAGTTGCGCCGAACGCTCGGTGATGCCGATCTCGTCGGCGATGTCACGAATGCGTCTGGTGGGGTCTCGGGCGATGCAGATCAGCACCCGCGCGTGGTTAGTCAAGAACGTCCAGGTCCTGCCCGCAAAATCGGTCTGTTGGCCGGCATCCGACAAACCTCACACCCCTTGCCTCATGTCGGCCGGCCTCCGATGGCAGCTACCACGAACATTTCGATCTACGAAGCCTTTTTGGCGAATTGCGCTTCGCGTGATCCAGCATACGTGACCATCACCGACTCGGCAACCGGAGTGTCTCGGATCGGGCCGTGTCAAGTGCCGGAGGTCCCGACTTGGAATCTTTGGTCTCTTGCCTTCCCGCGCTAGTCCCGTGCTTGACCAACCGCAGGAACCTTCGCTCCGATCTGCGGTCCACTTATCCCTATGCGTCGGCGGTCATTCAACGGCGGGGCGGCGGGGCTTGCGCAGGA
>CALAED010000102.1 GCA_937891035.1 uncultured Thermomonosporaceae bacterium
CCGCCGATGGCCGACATCGGGCGGGCCGGCTGCAGGAAGCTGGGGTCGTCGATCCCGTGCCCGGGGAGCTTGCCGAGGGTGGCGATCCGCCAGCGGTCGGCCAGCTCCTCGTCGGTGGCGCCGTCGCGCATCGGCGTCCGCAGGTCGGACTCCTCGCGGGCGAACAGGCAGTTGCGCACCTGGCCGTCGGCGGTGAGCCGGGTGCGGTCGCAGGCGCCGCAGAAGGCACGGGTCACCGAGGCGATCACACCGACCGTCGCCGGTCCGCCGTCGACCAGCCACCGTTCGGCCGGTGCCGAGCCCCGTTCCTCGGCGTCCGGGGTGAGCGTGTAGGCCGCCGACAGCCGCTCGAGGATGTCCTCGGCGGTGACCAGCTCGCCGCGGGTCCAGGCGTGGTGGGCGTCCAGCGGCATCTGCTCGATGAAGCGCAGCTGGTAGCCGTGCTCGAGGCAGAAGTCCAGCAGCGGGACGGCGTCCTCCTCGTTCATCCCGCGCAGCAGGACGGCGTTGACCTTGACCGGCGTCAGCCCGGCGGCCTGCGCGGCGGCCAGCCCGGCGAGGACGTCGTCGAGCCGGTCGCGGTGGGTGAGCTGCTTGAACCGGTCGCGGTCGACGGTGTCGAGGCTGCAGTTGATCCGGTCGAGGCCGGCGGCGGCCAGCGCGGGAGCGACCCGGGCCAGGCCGATCGCGTTGGTCGTCAGGCTGACCTCGGGCCGGGGCTGCAGCGCGGTGGCGGCGGCGACGATGCCGACCAGGCCGGGGCGCAGCAGCGGCTCGCCGCCGGTGAAGCGGACCTCGCGGATGCCCAGCTGCTCGACGCCGATGCGGACCAGCCGGGCGATCTCCTCGTCGGTGAGCACCTCGACCTTGGGCAGCCAGTCGAGGCCCTCGGGCGGCATGCAGTAGGTGCAGCGCAGGTTGCACCGGTCGGTCAGCGAGACCCTCAGGTCGGTGGCCACCCGGCCGAAGGTGTCGATCAGCGCAGTGTCGGGCGGCACCCTCACCTCCTGGTCTATCGTGCTCCTTCTCGGTCTTTCCTGCTTTCGTCCACCCTATGCCGGTAGTTGACCTTCTCGCCCATAGCGGGCAATGGTGTTCCTCACCGATCCCCGGTGTTCCTCGTGTCGTCGTACCGCAAGTCCTACCGAAAGGGAGGCGTTGTGGCCCCGCAGTCCCGCGAATCGTCGTTCCAAGGCACCAGGGGCACGGTCGTCGTGCGGTCGTGGCCGAACGAGACGGCCCGCTACGTGGCGTTGCTCGCGCACGGCTATGGCGAGCACATCGGCCGGTACACCTACGTCGCCGGCGTCCTGGCCGGGCACGGCGCCGTCGTGTACGGCCCCGACCACGCCGGGCACGGCAAGTCGGCGGGCGAGCGCGTCCTCGTCGCCGACTTCGACGACATCGTCGCCGACCTGCGCACCGTCGAGGAACGGGCGCGTGCGGAGCACCCGGGCCTGCCCGTCGTGCTGATCGGGCATTCGATGGGCGGCATGATCGCGGCACGGTACGCACAGCTCCACGGCGCGGGCCTGGCCGCACTGGTGCTGTCCCCGCCCGTACTCGGGCCCTGGGTGGCGATCAAGGCGCTGCTCGGGCTGGAGGAGATCCCCGACATCCCGATCGACGTGGACACGCTCTCCCGCGATCCCGAGATCGGCAAGGTCTACGCCGCCGACCCGCTCGTGTGGCACGGGCCGTTCAAGCGCACCACGGTCGAGGCGTTCGACCGTGCCCTGGCGGCGATCGCGGGCGGCGGCCGGCTCGGCGCCCTGCCGACGCTGTGGCTGCACGGCACCGGCGACCAGTTGGTGCCGCTCGCCGACACCCGGATCGGCATCGAGCAGATCCGCGGGGACGACTTCACCGAGGTCCGCTACCCCGACGCCAGACACGAGGTCTTCAACGAGACCAACAAGGACGAGGTGCTCGCGGCGGTCACCGCCTTCATCGACCGCGCGCTCGGCTGAAGCCGGCTGCGGAAGCTCTCTCGACGCCCGCCCGGCCGGCGGTGTGGCGCCCGGTTACGGGGGGTAGTCATTTGATGACGACCCCGCCACACACCCCCAAGGGCCGCCATGACCATCACGGGCGTTTTGAGCGCCATCATCTTCGGTGCGATCATCGGTGCCATCGGCCGACTGCTCGTCCCGGGCAAACAGAACATGCCGATCTGGCTGACCATCGCGGTCGGCGTCGCCGCGGCGTTCGCGGGCACCGGCCTGACCAGGTTGCTCGACCTGAAGGCGCTCGGCTTCAACTTCTGGGAGACCATCTTCCAGATTGGCATCGCCGCGCTCGGCGTCTTCCTCGTCGCCGCGCTATGGCCGCGCGGCGGCGACGACGGCGCGACGTGACAGACAACAGGGCAGGCGGCAGGGCGAGCAACAGGGCGGGTCAGGCGCCGTCGCCGGCTGACCGGAGGATGGGGCGCAGGCGCTCCAGCACCCCCGGGTCTTCGATCGTCGAGGGCACCGGCACGTCCGCGCCGCCGGACCGGCTGTCCGCGATCGCCCGCATCGTGCCCCGAAGGATCTTGCCCGAGCGCGTCTTCGGGAGCGCCGGTACGACCGTGACCTGCTTGAACGCCGCGACCGGACCCACCTGCTCGCGGACCGCCGCGATCAGCTCGGCGGCGAGCTTGCCCTCATCGACCTCTACTCCGCTCTTGAGCACGACGAGGCCCCGCGGCAGCTGACCCTTGAGGGAGTCGGCGACGGCGATGACCGCGCACTCGGCCACCGCGGAAT
>CALAED010000103.1 GCA_937891035.1 uncultured Thermomonosporaceae bacterium
CATGACGGCCGCCCGCCGGGTGTCGTCGAGCAGGGCGCGGAACTCGCGGGCGAAGAGATCGGGCCGCTCCATCTGGGCGACGTGCCCGACGTCCGGCAGCACCACCACGCGCGCGTTCCGGAAGATCCGCCCGGCCCGCCCGGCCATCCGCGCGTCGACGATCCGGTCGTGCCCGCCGTACAGCAACAGCGTGGGCGCCTCGACGCGCGCCGCGTCCCTCCACAGCGAGCGCGGCCCGCGGCGGAGGAACTCGCTGACGATCCCGCGGGCGGCGCCCAGCACGGCCGGCGCCGCGTAGTCCAGTGCGTCGCGGCGGCGGATCTCTTCGATCAGCTCTTGTACGCGGTCGGGATGCAGGAGGCGCGGGTTGGCGAAGATCATCTCAATCGACGCCATGACCCGCCGCTCGGCCGGCACGGCCTGCAGCCGCCGCAGCGCCCACGGGCCGACCCCGGGGACGGAGGCGACGGCGATCCTGGTGGGGCCGACGCGCGGCCGCAGGTCGGGCAGGGCCGGGGAGATCAGCGTGAGCGTCTTGACGAGGTCGGGGCGGCGGGCCGCGACGCGGGTGACGATGGCACCGCCCAGCGAGTTGCCGAACAGGTGCACAGGACCCCTCCGCCGCCGCTCGATGAGTCTGACCACGGTACGGGCGTGCGCGTCGACGGAGTAGTCGCGGTCGGGCGGCGGCGGCGAGTAACCGAACCCGGGCAGGTCGATCGCGTCGCCGACGAGCACGTCGGACAGGTGCCCCATGAGGTCGGTCCAGTTGGTCGCCGAGCCGGCGAGCCCATGGACGTACACCCCCGTCTCTCCCCCGGCCGCCACGTCGGCGTCCACCTCGGCGTCCACCTCGGCGTCGACGTCGGGGCCCGTGCCGGCGTCCGCCGCGCCCGACCCGTCGCGGCCCGGCGCGGACCGTACGAAGACCGAGCGGTCGCCCAATGGGACCTGGGCGCCCGGCCAGATCGGTATCGGCTGGCTCATGAGCAAGGCGATACCCACATCAGTTGGCTTCGATTCACTTCGACGCCGCCGCCGGGCCTCCGCGACCCCCGGGGCGACGCCGGCTACGCGGTGCCGGGCACGCGATGTCAGGCGATGTCAGGTAGCGGCATCAGGCCTGTGATGTCAGGCGCTCTTGCGGCTCCGGGCCGGCGTCTTTTTGCTCGTGCTCTTCTTGCCGTCGGCCTTTTCGTCGTCGCTCTTCTTGCCGTCGGACTTTTTGCCTGAGGACGCCTTCTTGGCGGCGCCGTCCTTCGTCGCCTCCTCATCGCCGGAGGTGTCGCCGACGTCCCCGCGGCTCTTCTTCGCCGCCTCGACGCTCGCTCGCAACGCGCTGAGCAGGTCGGCGGCGGCCGGCTCTTCTTCCGCTTCCACCGGCTGGACGACCTCTCGGCCCTCGGCCTTGGCCTCGATGACGGCCTGTAGCGCCTCGCGATAGGCGTCCTTGTAGTCGCTCGGGTCGAAGTCGCCCGCCATCGTCTCGATCAGCGAGGTCGCCATGGCGAGCTCCTGGGACCGCACCTCGACGTCCTCGTCGAGGAATGGGAAGTCCGGCGTGCGGATCTCGTCGGGCCACAGCATCGTCTCAAGCACGAACACGCCGTTCCTGACCCGCAAGGTGGCCAGCGACTCGCGCTGGCGAAGCGCCACCTTGACCACGGCCACCCGGCCCGAGCTCTCCAAGGCGTCGCGCAACAGCACGTACGGCTTGTCGCCCTGTGCGTCCGGCTCCAGGTAGTAAGACTTGTTGAAGTAGATCGGGTCGACCTGATCGACGGCGGCGAACTGCAGCACGTCGATGCGGCGGCTGGTGGACAGCGGCAGGTCGGCGAAGTCTTCGTCGGTGAGCACGACGACCTCGCCCCCGGGCAACTCGTAACCCTTGGCGACGTCGGCGTAGGCGACCTCCTCGCCGCACACCGTGCAGACGCGCCGGAACTTGATGCGGCCGCCGTCCTTGCGATGGACCTGGTGGAAGGAGACATCCCGCTGCTCAGTGGCCGAGTAGACCTTGACCGGGATGGTCACCAACCCGAAGGAGATCGCGCCCTTCCAAATGCTGCGCATGAGAAGTCCTTACCCACAGGGGCTTTCAGCATAGCTTCGCCCACAGCTTCGCACGTATGTTCGATAGAAGCCACATATCCCCACTTGATCCTGTCACGTCCTGGTATCACAGAGGCCCAAGTGGGGCAAAAGCCTGACATGGGAGACCCTATGCCGAACCGGGTCGAGCCTATGCTCGCCACGACCGGCGACATCCCCTCCGACGCCGGACACTGGGGCCTGGAGATCAAATGGGACGGCGTCCGTGTCATCGCCTACGTCTCGGGCGATGCCGTCCGGGCGACCGGGCGGCGCGGCAACGAGGTCGCCGACCGCTACCCCGAGCTGGCCGCCCTCGCCGACATGCTGCCCGGACACCAGGCGGTGCTCGACGGCGAGGTCGTGGCGTTCGACCGTGCCGGCCGGCCCAGCTTCGAGCGGCTGCAGCGACGCATGCACGTCGCCCACCCGCCGCAGCGGCTGATCAGGGAAGTGCCCGTGCGGTACGTCGTGTTCGATCTGCTCTACCTGGACGGGCACGCGACGTTCGACCTTCCCTACCGCGACCGGCGGGAGCTGCTCGACGGGCTCGAGCTCGCCCACGGGCCGATCGAGGCGCCGTCCTATCTGCACGGCGGCGACGTCGCCCAGCTGACCGAGCTGCTCGACTTCACCCTTGAGCAGGAGCTCGAGGGCGTGGTCGCCAAACGGCTCGACTCGCCGTACCGGCCGGGCCAGCGGGTCGGCCACTGGCTCAAGATCAAAAACTTCCGCACCAGAGACGTGGTGATCGGGGGCTGGAAGCCGGGCAAGGGCCGCCGCGCCGGGGGCGTGGGCGCGCTGCTGCTCGGCGTGTACGACCACCGCGGGCTGCGGTTCACCGGCCACGTCGGCACCGGCTTCACCGACGGCATGCTCGACGAGCTCGCCGGCCTGCTCACCCCGCTGCGGCGCGCGACCAGTCCGTACGCAGACGAGGTGCCGCGAGAGTACGCACGGGACGCGCGGTGGGTGGAGCCGCGGCTGACCGGCGAGGTCGCCTACAGCATGTGGACCCAGGACGGCAGGATGCGCAACCCGTCCTGGCGCGGGCTGCGGCCCGACATCAGACCGGAAGACGTCCGGTGGGACGCCACATCATGAACACCCCGAACAAGGTCTGGGTCGACGTCGAGGGGCGGCGGCTGAGCCTGTCCAACCTCGGCAAGGTGCTGTATCCCAAGCATGGGTTCGCGAAGGGCGAGGTGATCGACTACTACACGCGGATCGCGCCCGTGCTGCTCCCCCACCTAGCCGCTCGTCCCGCCACCCGCAAACGTTTCCCCAATGGGGTGGACGCCGAGTTCTTCTTCGAAAAGAACGCGCCGTCGCACACGCCCGAGTGGGTGCGGGTAGCGACGTTGCCCACGCCGGGCGGCCGGCACGAGGCCCTCGACTACGTCGTGATCGACGACCTGCCCACCCTGGTGTGGTGCGCCAACCTGGCCGCGCTCGAGCTGCACGTGCCGCAGTGGCGGATCGACGCGAAGGACGAGGCGCGACAAGCGGACCTGCTGGTGTTCGACCTCGACCCGGGGCCGCCGGCCACGTACGTGGACTCCTGCCGGGTGGCCTGCCTGCTGCGCGATCTGCTGGCGGCCGACGGGCTCGACGCCTACCCCAAAAGCAGCGGCAAGAAGGGCCTGCACCTGTACGTCCCGATCGAGGAGACGCCGCCGGAGCGCACGTCGGCGTACGCCAAGGCGGCCGCCGAGCACCTCGCCGGCGAGCATCGGGACCTCGTGGTCAGCCGGATGGACAAGCGGCTGCGCAAGGGCAAGGTCTTCGTCGACTGGAGCCAGAACAACGGGGCCAAGACGACGGTCGCGCCTTACTCGCTGCGCGCGGCGGACGAACCGACGGTGTCGACCCCGGTGACCTGGGACGAGGTCGAAGACTCCACCAAGGTGCCCCACTTCGAACCGGCCGACGTGCTGGCCCGGGTGGAGCGCGACGGTGATCTGCTCGCTCCGTTGCTGACCGAAGACCGGCACCGCCTGCCCTGACCGGTCGTGCCGATCGACCGCAGAACCGATGGACGCCGTACTTCGGCCGGCCCGATCGTTTGGGTCCGCCGTTATGGCCGATTGCCGAAGCAGCCGCCGCGCGGCCGACGTACGGTGATCTCATTGGGACGCGGGTGGTGCGACCCGGTGGCACGGCAGTTAGTTAGCCAACGGCTGGAGAAGGGGAGGGGGACCTCATGAGCGAGCAGGACGCCGAGGCGATGGGCTTGGAGACTCCGGAGGGCGACGCGGTCGAACAGCACACTCCGCTGCGCGACGAGCCTGAGGACGAACGGGCCAGGTGGACGGCGCAAATCCCCTTCGACGTCAACGAGGCCGACGCGGCCGAACAGAAACGTCTCGTGGAACTGGACGAAGACGATTACCGGTGACAGGCTCGACCGGTGGGCTCCGTCGCGTACCGGCCCCGGGTCGCACGCCGAGTTCACACGGAGTTCAGCATGGCCTGCGGTGGGCTTGCGTTCGCGGTTCGCGGTGCCGATCGCGCTGAGTTCACCAAAGTGACCTGGGGTATTACCGGCGCGTAGGATATGCGTCCGGGTCCCACGTCCGAGTCCGAGGCCCCGCGGCGTCGTCCCGCCCGCGATCAGGTGAGGGGAGAGTGCGGTGACCACTACACCGGAGGCCCGTCCCAGAGGCACGCGACTGCCTCGGCTGGCCCGCCGGCGGCAGTTGCTCGGCGCCGCTCAGGAGGTCTTCGTCGCGCAGGGCTATCATGCCGCCGCGATGGACGAGATCGCCGAACGCGCCGGCGTCAGCAAGCCGGTGCTGTACCAGCACTTCCCCGGCAAGCTCGAACTGTACCTGGCGCTGCTGGACGAGCACGCGGAGGCTCTGGTCAAGATCGTGCGTGAGGCGCTCGAGTCGACCACCGACAACAAGACCCGCGTGCAGGCGAGCATGCAGGCGTTCTACGACTTCGTCGCGCGCGAGGGCGAGGCCTTCCGGCTGGTCTTCGAATCCGACCTGCGCAACGTCGCGCCGGTCCGGGCCCGGCTCGAGCGCGCCAACCACCAGTGCGCCGAAATGATCGCCAAGGTCATTCAGCAAGACACCAACGCCCCGAGCGACGAGGCGTACCTGCTCGGCATGGGGCTGGTCGGCATGGCGCAGGTCAGCGCCCGCTACTGGCTGTCCCAGCAGCGGGCCATCCCTCGACAGAACGCCGGAGACATCATCTCGCGGCTGGCTTGGCGCGGCATCAGCGGCTTCCCACTCAGCACCGAGCAGACCGGCTGAGCAAACCGGCCGCGCACACCCGGGGTTTCCGCGTCGAGCGAACACGTGCGCACGACGAGATCATCGGCTACGTGTCACCATGAATGCGCACGGACATCGGAGCGTTGGAGCCGCTGGGCTCGAGACGCCGAAGCGTCGCCGGAGGGGTCCATCGTGCAGGTTCGCGTGGGAGTCCAACTCGTCCCCAAGGAGCTCGTCGTCGAGACGATGCTGTCCGCCGACGAGGTCCAGCAAGCGCTGAACGACGCGCTGGAGTCGCCCGGCGGGCTCTTCGTGCTCAAGGACGCGCGGGGCGGCAGGATCGTCATCCCGGCCAAGCACGTCGGCTATCTGGAGATCGCGGAAGACGAGAACCGCCAGGTCGGCTTCGGCACGCTCTAACCCTTTCCAACACGTTCGCGCCGGGTGGTTGTTTAATCGCCTTCCGGCGGGCATATCCAATGCACCCGCTGGTCCGAGGGCTGACCAGCGCATGGAAAAGCGACCGTGGGGCCTCTTAGTATGTGGGAGCAGCGGCCCCACGGTCGTACCTTGACAATTAGTGCACGTTTTGTTGACGCAACGTGTTGATAGGTTGACCGATGTCGGCCAGTTTCGGGTCCGTCCTCCGGCTCTGGGCGGCAACGTCCGTACAGGTTCCCTGCTGAGAGCCGCGTCACATCCCATGTCCCGCGATTCGGAATGGACGCGGCGGCGCCCGCGTTGCATAAGGTGAATCCGTGAGATGGCGCGGAACCACGTCCGACCGGTACACTCCGTCGCGGACTGTGACCGCGCGCTGCCGACCGGTTGCGCACCCCTATCACCGGTCACACCCACATACATAATGATTGACGGTTGGTCCCTTCCGCGCGAGCGCGCGGCTTCGAATCTGGCGGCGAGGCGCGATGGCGCCCCGCCCGCGCAATCGCGGCGCCCGGAAGGTCGACCCCGCACCATGGAGGCTGGAAGCCCTGACTACGTTTCATGACCTCGGGGTCGCACCCGAGATAGCCAATGCACTCGAGACTGAAGGCATCGTCGCACCCTTTCCCATCCAAACGCTCGCGCTGCCCATCGCGCTGAGCGGCCACGACATCATCGGACAGGCCCGTACCGGCACCGGCAAGACGCTCGCGTTCGGCATCCCGCTGCTGCAGCGCATCGAACACGGCGGGCGGTCGCCGCGCGCCCTCGTCGTCGTCCCGACCCGCGAGCTGGCCATCCAGGTCACCGACGATCTGTTGATCGCCGGCGGCAAGCTGGGCAGCCGCGTGCTTTCGGTGTACGGCGGCCGCGCGTACGAGCCGCAGGTCGAGGCGCTGCGGGAGGGCGTCGACGTCGTCGTCGGCACCCCGGGCCGGCTGCTCGATCTGGTCGGCCAGCGGCGCCTCGACCTGTCCGCGGTGGAGGTGCTGGTCCTCGACGAAGCCGATCGCATGCTCGACCTGGGCTTCCTGCCCGACATCGAGCGGATCATCGAGCTTGTGCCCAAGCAGCGGCAGACCATGCTGTTCTCCGCCACCATGCCCGGTGAGATCGTCGCGCTCTCCCGCCGCTACCTGACCCGGCCCACCAACGTACGGGCCGAGTCGCACGCCGAGTCGGCGGCGACGCCGACGGTCGCGCAGCACGTGTTCCAGGCGCATCAGATGGACAAGCCCGAGCTGCTCGCCCGGGTCCTGCAGGCCCGCGACCGCGGCCTGACCATGGTGTTCTGCCAGACCAAGCGGGCCTGTGACCGGGTCGCCGAAGACCTGGCCAAGCGCGGTTTCGCCGCCGCGGCCGTGCACGGCGACCTGGGCCAGGGCCAGCGCGAGCGCGCGCTGCGCGCCTTCCGCGCCGGCAAGATCGACGTGCTCGTGGCGACGGACGTCGCCGCCCGCGGGCTCGACGTCGACGACATCACCCACGTCGTCAACTACGAGTGCCCTGAGGATGACAAGGCCTACGTGCACCGCGTCGGGCGGACCGCCCGGGCCGGCAAGACCGGCATCGCGGTCACCCTTGTGGACTGGCGTGACCTACAGCGCTGGAAGCTCATCAACGCCGCGCTCGGGCTCCCCTTCGCCACCCCGGAGGAGACCTACTCGACCTCCGAGCACCTGTACGCGACGCTCGACATCCCGGCCGACGCGGCCGGCACGCTGCCCCGTGACAAACGCGATCGTGCCGGGCTCGCCGCCGAGGAGCTCGAGGACATCGGCGAGACCGGACGGGCCAGGTCCCCGGCCGCCAAGGGGCGGACCCGCCCCCACGCCGGCCGGAGCCGCCCCGACCGCACCCGGCGCCGCACCCGCGCCGGCCGGCCGATCGAGTCCGGCCGGGCCGCCGCCGCGCCGGGAGCCGCCGACGTGGCCGGGCAGTCCGCCGCCACGACGGCCGCGGAGCCGGCCAGAGAGTCCAAGCGAGACGCCGCCGCCGGCGACACACCTCGTCCGCGCCGGCGCCGCCGGCGCCGCGCCCCCCGGGCGGTCGACCAGCACGCCCCCAAGGAGACCGCGGACTAGGGCACACGCGACTGCCGCCGAGTGGCGGCGGACCGCACGTCGTGATCATGACGCCCGAGCGTTGTGATCACGACCGGCCGGCCGATTCGGGGCTAGCCGGGCTGGCGTGCCGCGTCTCTGCGTTGATCGGACATGTCCCCACGTGACCGACGCGGTCGGCCGATGTTCGTGGGGACAACGCCGCGTACGGGCTCAGAAGGGGAGCCGGCGGCCGAGGGACAGGGCGCGCAGTTTGTCGGGGTTGGCCACCACATGGATGGCGCTGACCCGGCCGGCGTCGTCGACGTCGACGGTCAGCGCCGAGATCGGTCCGGCCGGGCCGTAGATCACGATCCCGGGCACCCCGTTGAGTTCGATGGTGTCAAAGGTCATGTGCTCCGGAGCGACGCCCACATACGGCCGCGCTGAGACGCCTTGCAGCCAGCGGCTCACGTTGTCGGCGCCGGTGATCGTCCGGCGCGGCGCCGGCACCTTGCCGCCGCCGTCCGTCCACAGCGTGACGTCCGGCGCGAGTACCTCCATCAGCGCGTTGATGTCTCCGCCGAGCGTGGCCTCGAGGAACCGCGAGGTGGCCAGCCGCCGTTCCTCCCTGCTGGTCTGAAAGCGCGGCCGGCGCGCCTGGACGTGCTCGCGCGCGCGGTGCGCGAGTTGCCGCACCGACGCCTCCGAACGGTCGAGCGCCTCGGCGATCTCGGCGTTCGAGTAGCCGAACACCTCCCGCAGCACGAAGACGGCTCGCTCCAGCGGGCTCAGTGTTTCCAAGACGACCAGCATGGCCATCGAGACCGACTCGGCCATGTCGACGTCCTCTCCGGCATCCGGCGTGGTGAGCACGGGCTCGGGCAGCCAAGGGCCAATGTAGGACTCGCGTTGCGACTGCGCGGACCGAAGCCGGTCGAGCGCGAGGTTGGTGACGATTCGTACGAGATAGGCCGTTGGCTCGGCCACATCCGAGCGGTCCGCGGCCGACCAGCGCAGCCAGGCGTCCTGGACGACGTCCTCGGCGTCGGCGGCGGTGCCCAGCATCCGGTAGGCCACCGCGAACAGCAGGTTGCGGCGTTCTTCGAAGACATCGATCACAGTGCTCATCATCGCGCGATCCGCTCTCGGTATCTCCTCCCGCCCCCATGACGGAATACTGTCGCCGGTTGTGACATCCCGTCCTGACATCCTGTCCCAACGAGTCAGCGCGGGCCCAGGATGAGTCACCCGATCATGGGTAGCCTCCTCACATGAGCGGGTCCCCCGCACGGGTTTTCATCGCACGGCTGGCCGGCGTCGCCGTGTTCGACCCAGCCGGTGATCAGGTGGGGCGAGTGCGCGACGTCGTGGTGGCGTTGCGCTTGGGCGCGCGGCCGCCGCGGGTGCTCGGCCTGGTCGTCGAGGTGCAGCGCCGGCGCCCGGTGTTCGTGCCGATCACCCGTGTCACCACAATCGAGGCCGACGCGATCATCTTCGACGGACGACTCAACATGCGCCGCTTCGAGCAGCGGGCCACCGAGACCCTCGCGCTGGGCGAGATGCTCGATCGTACGGTCGTCCACACCGAGACGGGCGAGCAGGTCACGGTGATCGACGCGGCGATGGAGCAGACCCGCACCCGCGACTGGCTGATCACCAAGGTGGCGGTCCGGCGCCTCGGCCGAGGGCTGCGCCGCCGCAGCGGCGAGACGCTGGTGGTCGACTGGGACGCGGTGTCGGGGTTCGCCGCCGAGGAGTACGGGCAGGGCGCGGCCAGCCTCATCGCGGCCTTCGAACGGTTGAAGCCGGCCGACCTGGCCAACGTCATCCACGAGCTGTCGGCCAAGCGGCGCGGCGAGGTGGCTGCGGCGCTGAACGACGAAAGGCTCGCCGACGTGCTCGAGGAGCTACCCGATGACGATCAGATCGAGATCCTCGGCAAGCTCGACGCCGACCGCGCGGCGCAGGTGCTCGAGGCGATGGGTCCCGACGACGCCGCCGACCTGCTCGGCGAGCTGCCGGCCGAGCGCCGCGAGCAGTTGCTGACGCTGATGGAACCGGCCGAGGCCGCCCCGGTCCGCCGGCTGTTGTCCTACGCCGACGACACCGCGGGCGGCTTGATGACCACTGACCCGGTCATCGCCCCGCCTGACGCCACGGTCGCCGAGGCGCTCGCCCAGATTCGCAATCCCGACCTGAACCCGGCCCTGGCCGCCCAGGTCTATGTCTGCCGTCCGCCGGTGGAGACCCCCACCGGGCGCTTCCTCGGCACCGTCCACTTCCAGCGGCTGCTGCGCGAGCCGCCGGCGACGCTGGTCAGCGGCATCGTCGACGACGAGCTCGTCCCACTGCGGCCGACGCTCACGCTCGAGGCCGTCTCGAGCTTCCTGGCGACCTACAACCTGGTCGCCGCCGCCGTCGTGGACGATGACGGCCGGCTGCTTGGCGCCATCACCGTCGACGACGTGCTCGACCACCTGCTGCCCGACGACTGGCGCGAGACGGTGATGGACGCCATCGCCGAGGAGCCGGCCGACCCCGCCGACGTGGCCGAAGAAGAGGCCGTCCGGAGCGACACATGAGCGCGCCGCAGGCGCGGGCACGAGCCCGCCTGGATCAGCCGCGCGAAGTCCGGCGGTCGCTGCTGCCCAGGCCGCAGTACGATCCCGAGGCCTTCGGGAAGTTCGCCGAGCGCTTCGCCCGTTTCCTCGGCACGGCACGATTCATCGTCTATATGACGATCTTCGTTGTCGCGTGGATCGGGTGGAACCTGGTGGCCCCCGACGGGCTGCGCTTCGACCCCTTCCCGTTCATCTTCCTCACCTTGATGCTGTCGCTGCAGGCGTCGTACGCCGCGCCGCTCATCCTCCTCGCGCAAAACAGGCAGGCGGACCGCGACCGGGTGCAGTACGAGCAGGACCGGGCGCGGGAAGAACGGTCCATCGCCGACACCGAGTACCTCAGCCGAGAGATCGCCGGGCTGCGCATCGCGTTGAGCGAAGTGGCCACCCGCGACTTCCTGCGGTCCGAGCTCCAGCAGATGATCAAGGAACTCGACGGCCGCGACGGGGCACCCCAGACCGCGAGACACGCGGCGCGGCATCGCCGGGACGGCGACGGATACGCGGGCTGACCGGGCCGCCCGGAAACCCCGCCCCGGCTGGTTAATACTCCAGCTTGTCGAGGATCGCCGCGAACTGCCGCAACTCCTCGGCGTCGAGCCGGCTCAGCACGTACGTCCGCACGCCCTCTTGGTAGGTCGGCGTCGCCTCCCGCAACCGCTCCCGGCCGGCCGGCGTGATCACGGCGAACAGCCCGCGGGCGTCGCTCTCACAGGACACCCGGTCGATCAGGCCGTCACGTTGCAGCCGGTCGGCCAGCCTGGTCAGGCCGCTGCGCGACAGCATCACCCGATCGGCCAGATCGTTCATGCGCAGTCGGCCGCCGGGCGCCTCGGCGAGATGGACGAGAACGTCGTAGGACCCGAGCGACAGGTCGTGTTCGGTCAGCAGATGAGCCTGCAGGCGCCGGGAGAGCAACGCCTGAACGCGGAGCAACGTCCGCCAGGCCTCGAGCTCTTCGGCGGAGATCGCTTCCGGCAGGATGGTGGCCACGTTGTCCGATGGTAAGGCTCAGCGCGTGGGTTGGCGGGGGGGCGTACAGAGTTCATACCATGAGGACATGGCCACCCCAACGACCGAGCAGGTGACCGCGGCGCTCGCGACGGTGATCGATCCTGAGATCCGTCGGCCCATCACTGAACTCGACATGATCAAGAACGTCGACGTAGCGGCCGACGGCTCTGTACTGGTCGGCGTCTATCTGACCGTCGCCGGTTGCCCCATGCGCGACAAGATCACAACCGATGTCACCGGCGCGGTCTCCAAGCTCTCCGGCGTGAGCGGGGTGCGGGTCGAGCTGGACGTGATGAGTGAGGAGCAGCGCAAGAACCTGCAGACCAAGCTGCGCGGCAGCGCCGAGCCGATGCGCGAGATCCCCTTCGCCAAGCCGAACTCGCTGACCAAGGTGTACGCGGTCGCGAGCGGCAAGGGCGGCGTCGGAAAGTCGTCGATCACGGTCAACCTGGCCGCCGCGTTGGCCGCGACCGGGCGCAAGGTCGGCGTCGTGGACGCCGACATCTATGGCCACTCGGTGCCGCGCATGCTCGGGGTGTCCGCCCGGCCGACCAAGGTCCAGGACATGATCATGCCGCCGTCGGCGTACGACGTGAAGGTGATCTCCGTCGGCATGTTCACGCCCGGCAACACTCCGGTGGTGTGGCGCGGGCCGATGCTGCACCGCGCGCTCCAGCAGTTCCTGTCCGACGTCTACTGGGGCGACCTGGACATCTTGCTGATGGACCTGCCGCCGGGCACCGGCGACATCGCCATCTCGGTGGCCCAACTCGTCCCCGCCGCGGAGATCCTCGTCGTGACCACGCCGCAAAAGGCGGCGGCCGAGGTCGCCGAACGGGCCGGCGCCATCGCCACGCAGACGCACCAGCAGATCGTCGGCGTGATCGAGAACATGTCGTACCTGCCCTGTCCGCACTGCGGCGAGCGCACCGACGTGTTCGGCACCGGTGGCGGGCAGTCGGTGGCCGACGCGCTGACCCAAACGCTGGGCGCCCGGGTGCCACTGCTCGGGCAGGTGCCGATCGACCTGCGGCTGCGCGCGGGCGGCGACGACGGCCGGCCCTTGGTGCTGTCCGAGCCCGACGCCCCGGCGGCCAAGGAGTTGCGCACCATCGCCGACAAAATCTCCGGCCGCTCCCGCGGTCTGCTCGGCCGCCCGCTCGGCCTGACCCCCAACCGCCCGTAGGCGCGACCGCGCCCGGCACGAAGCCGGCCGCGACCGCGCCGACACGAAGCCGACCGCGACCTCGGCTATGACGAGAGCGCTTGGCGGAGTTGGGCGGCGCGGTCGGGCCGGTCGGTGATCAGCACGGCCACCCTCGGGTCGGCGAGGAACCGGCGCATCAGCGGGTCGGTGTTGACCGTCCAGACCATCACGCCGCACCCATGCGCCGCGCAGCGCTCCAGCACGCCGAGCCGGGCCAGCCGATGGTTGATCGCGACCCAGTCGGCTCCGCAGGCCCGCAGCCGCCGCAACGGGAACACATCACGCGCACCGGCGGGCTCGTACCACCCGCGGCCGAGCGACAAAGCCGCGCGCACGCCGGGGAACTCCCTTTTCACGATGGCGATCGACGCGGGCAGGCGGGTCGTCACGACGACCTCGGACGGGCCGAGGACGTCGGCGGCCATCGCCACCGCGGCGCGCTCGCAGCCGGCCTCCTTGAGGTCGAGCTGGGCCGCGG
>CALAED010000104.1 GCA_937891035.1 uncultured Thermomonosporaceae bacterium
CCCCACCCCCAAGAAATTGCTCGGAACCATTTCAGCGCCGCCACACCTTCGAAATAAAGCCGGTTCGCGACATTTTTGCCACAAGTTATTGATAACTACATTGGCACCGATTTGCCGTCCCATATCTCGCCGAATTGATTTCTTAAGGTTCCCCTGAAGTGTGCGGAAACCCCGGGGGAATAACGGGCGCGCGCATGACTGGTTTAGGCCAGGAAGATATCGGCGAGCTGTGAAAATGAGGCCGGCTGCCAGATGGCCCCACCGGCGGCTTTCTGTGGCGCAAGATCGGCGGGACGCCGGCTCGTCTCAGGTGCGAGGATGATCGAGGAGACGATCGGAGGCACCTTTGGTGACGGATATCCCTGCGGCGGCCAGCGCGTCGTTCGACCTGTTGACCGCCGGCTATGTCGGCGGCCGCGTGGCATCGACGGTGAGCCTGGTCCGCGACGGCGACCTGTGCTTGGTGATCGACCCGGGAATGGTCGCCGACCGAGCGTCCATCCTCGATCCGCTGGCCGCGCTCGGCGTCGCGCCGGGCGATGTGACGGACGTGGTGTTCAGCCACCATCATCCCGACCACACCATCAACGCCGCGCTCTTCCCCCGGGCGCGGTATCACGATCACTGGGCGTTCTACGAAGGTGACGTGTGGACCACACGGCCGGCCGAGGGCTACGAACTGTCGCCTTCGGTACGGCTCATCGAGACCCCGGGCCACACCCCGCAAGACATCACGACGTTGATCGGGACACCGGATGGCGTCGTGGCCGCCACCCACCTGTGGTGGCATGCGGAGGGACCGGTCGAGGATCCGTACGCGACCGACCCGGCCGCGTTGCACGCGGGACGAGAGCGCGTCGCCGCGCTGGCCACCCTCATCGTGCCCGGTCATGGCCGGCCCTTCCCCCTCGACGCGAAGGTCCCCCGCTGACCGCGACGCGCGGCGGACGCCGGACGCCGGACGCCGAGCGGCCGAGCGGCCGAGCGGCCGAGCGGCGGGCCATACGCCGGACGAGCGGCCGAGCGAGTTCGTCGCCGGCCGCCGTCTGGGCTCAGATTTCTTTGGCGTTGTCCGCGGATGCCGGGCGGTAGCACAGCAGTGCCACCCCGGAGCGGTACGTCGTCGTGCTCACCAGATCCAGCGGGATCGGGGCGGCGCCATGGAAGGGGCGGGCGCCGCCGCCGAAGACCGACGGATGGATCCAGAACCGTAGCTCGTCGACGAGGCCGAGCTTGACCAAGTGGTAGGCCAGCTCACCGCAGCCGTACGACACCAGGTTGCCGCGATAACGCTGCTTCAGGTCGGGGATCGCTTCGGTGAGGTCGCCCTTGATCAGGGTCGAGTTCCACTCCAGCGGCTCGTCCAGGGTCGTCGAGGCGACGTGCTTCGGCATGCTGTTGACCCGATCCGCGAACCCGCGGTCGTCGGTCGCGGTCGGCCAGTAGGCCGCCAAGCCCTCATATGTCTTGCGGCCCAGCAGCATCGCGTCCGCCGCGAACAGCTGGTCGAAGCTGCCGTGCGTGTCATCTTCGCCGCCCTGGTGGAACCAGTCGCCGACCTCGATGAGGCCGTCGACCGTCATCTGGGTCGAAACGATGAGCCTGCCCATCACATGGTCCTGACGATCTCGGCGAGCCGGTCGAAGCCCTCGCCGGCGCCTTCCTCCATGCCGGATTCGACCATGGCGTCCCGATCCTCGACCGACTGGAAGACGGACACGCCCACGTACCGTGTCTTTCCGTCGACCTTCTCGAAGGTGGCCGTCTCGAGCGAGACGTGACCCGGTGCGCCTTCGTACTCGAAGGTCCGGACGACCCGGCCGGGCGCCGCGACGTCATGGAAGACGCCTTTGAACGCGTACTCGGCGCCGTCGTCGGGGTCGCGGTGGATGAACCGCCAGCTGCCGCCGGGGGCGGCGTCCCACTGGTCGATCACGGCCTCGTACTTGGCCGGCCCCATCCACCTCGCGACGATCGCCGGGTCGGTGAATGCCGTGAAGACCACGTCGGGCTCGGCGTCGAAAACGCGCCTGATGATGATGTCCTGCCTGCCCGGCTCGATCACGAACTCGGTGTTACCCATCGTCCTGTCCCTTCTGTGTGCGTTGAATGTGCTGTATTTCCTGGTCGAGCCGATCGAACCGCTCGCTCCAGATCGTCCGATAGCGCTCGATCCACTCGGACGCGTTCTCCAGGGGCGCCGTCTCGAGGCGACACGGCCGCCATTGGGCCTCGCGCCCCCGGCTGATCAACCCGGCGCGCTCAAGCACCTTCAGATGCTTGGAGATCGCCTGGAGGCTCATGGAGAACGGCTCCGCCAGCTGGTTGACCGTCGCCTCTCCGTCGGCCAGCCGGGCCAATATCGCCCGGCGGGTCGGGTCGGCCAGCGCTGCGAAGGTCTGACTCAGCTGATCGTCGGCCATTTTATTAAACCTTTTAGTTGATTAACCGTTGGGTTGAGTATGCACGTCGATGCCGGCGCTCGTCAAGGTCCAGGGGGGAGCACCCGCCATCGGTCGCGATTGACCTGTTCAGACGCGACCCCCTTCACCGGGGAGTCGCGACGTCGTCGATCGACCACTGAAAGCGAGGAAGGCTCTCTCGTACGGGTTCGGCACTCGTCGAGAATGAACTGCGGTCATGCACCGGAACGGCCCTCCTTCGGGCCAAGCGAGGACGAACGCCAGAGAGCGTGGGCTGGTGACGCGTCGGCCGGTCAGCCGGTCGAACGGCGCTGTCTGGTTGATGTCGCAACGGCGCGCACGAAGGCGCATCCAACGGCCCTGGCTCGCGACGCCACGGAGACGATCTTCACGCCCGTTCGCGGGCTGGTGGGCGGTGGGTGCCGGGGCGGCTCGGCAAGAGATGACCCGGCGATGGACCTGTTGGCACGAGAGCTATGGGACACGGACGCGGAAGGCATACAGCCGGGTGATCTGCCGGGCGCTGTCGTTGTCGTCCGACACGAGATACATGGGACGCCAGCCCTTGTGTTCTCCAGTCGCCAGCGGCGGCCCCACCGCCATGCCCTCGACGTTGTCGAGCAGCGGCCCGGGCTGCTCTTGCTTGCTTTCGACCTGTCCCGGGCTGCCAGACGGGCACTCGGCGAGGTCGAAGAGCGGTTCACTGCTGACGCGGTTGTCGGCGGGCTGATTGAACAAAGACGTGATGCCCGTCACATCCTTGGCGCCCGTGAGCGTGACGGCATAGACCCGAATGGCGTTGCCGAGTCCTGCTACGTACTGCCGCTCCAGCGAAAGGAGCTTATTCTCGCTGAGCGCGACGAGTTCGACCAGATGAAGCCCCGATCCGGTCGCATACGCGTACTGCCGGTCCGGCGTATAGGTCCCTCCCGGCGTGCCGCGATAGCGCTGGATGCGCAGCAAATTGCTGCCGCGCCCGTCGCCATCGGCGGACAGCGGGGATTCCATCCCGGCGAAGAGGTACCTCCCGTCAGGGGTGGCCGTCAGCGCTTCAATGGTGCGGCCCACCTGCGCCTCCCCCTCAGGTGCGGTCTTCAGCCGCTGGGGAATCGGCAGCGGGCGGCCGACCTCCATACCGTCGGCGATGTGGAAGCGGTGGATGCTCGGGCCTATCTCCGAGCTGATCAGCATGGTCTCGCCCCCGTTCTCCACCACCAGCCCCTCGCCGTCGAACCTGCTGTTGTTGTACGGGGTCTTGGCGGAGTCCCGCAGCGTTATCGCCCGCATGGCCTCGGGTTCCAAGCTCCCGGCCGAGCCCAACGAAAGGGGAAAGACCCGCCCCGGTCCGAAATTCGAATCGTCCGTCACCGCAAGCGCCTGCGATGGACCGGTGAGGGCGAGCGCCGAAAGCCCAGAGACTCGCTCGTTTTCGACCTGTGCCTTGTCGAGCCGGTCGGAGTAGCTGAGCAGCGTCGCGTTCTTCGAGCAGGGACCGCTCGCCTCCCTGGGCCACACGTGTGCTATGTACGGGACCGCGAGCCCGGCGGCGAACGCGACCGCCGCCGTGCCCGCGATCACGGCGATTGCCCGTCCACGCGGACGTTTCGGGGGACCCCCCGGCTGTGCGTCCGCCGGGGCTCGGGCCCGGTTGCGGACAAAGAAAAGCTTGCCGATTCCGTTCTGATCCTGCTCTTGCGGCTCGGGCCGTTTTCTGTCGCGCAGCCGGACCCGCGCATGCTGGAAGATTGTGTTCAGATCAAGCCTTGCCGGCCCATCAGGAATGCCCTCGAAAAGGATATTGAGCAGCTCACCGGTGAAGGCGGTGTGCGGTTCTCCCTTTGGCGCCAGGGCCCTGCGGTTTTGGGCCGTGGAGGTCATCAGGTACAGGCCCTGCACCTCGGTGACGCTGGCCATGACCTCCTCGGCCACGTCGAAGGCGGACATCCCGTCCAGCACCTGGCCGCTGTAGCAGCAGTCGAGGATCACTATCTTGCGCTGGGTGGAGCTTTGGTCCTGCAACGCGCGGCGAACGAGATCGAACGACACAGCTGTTTCCGGCCGTCTATGTTCGGAGCCGGGCAACGTGAGATACAGCTGGTCGTCATCCAGATCCTTGAGCCCGTGGCCCGAGTAATAGATGATCAGCGTGTCTTCCGCCAGCTCTGCCATCTCCCGGATCGGGTTGATCAGGGCGTGTGGCGTATCCGGGTTGGGCACCACCTGGAGCCGATCTGGCGCGATGCCCCAAATCGACTTGTCCGTCAGCGCCGACCTGAGCTGCGTGAGGTTGTTGCGTACGGACTTCAGCTCATCGAGCTTGGTGTACGCGTCGACGCCGATGAGGACGCAGGCCGAGCGCGCCGGATCGATGTGGTCGGGCTGCCCGGGACCCGACGCCCCCTGCGGCACCGGGGTCATGCCTCTGGCTCCGGGTCCGCCGCGTCTAGGTCCGCTGGGTCTGGGTCTGACAAGGCAGCGATGATCTGTTGTATGTCCTTGGGGTCTCCGTCGGAGATGACGACAATGATCGACCGAGGGCGCCGGGCCTCGCGCCACTCCCTGATCGACGTTTCCAGCTCCTTCATCGATGCCCTCATCTGGCCCACCGCGGCGCCCGCCGAGACCAGAGCGGCACCGGCCGAGACCACGGCCACCACCGCATCGAAGGCACCGCCCATTTCACCAGGTGCCGTCCGGTCAAGGACATCGAGCTTCACCCGGCCGCGCAGTGCTCGGTCGTCTCGCAGCCAGGTGTAGAGCGACGCCAGGTCACGATCGTGATCCAGCCCGCTCGCCGCAAATCTGATCTGCATTCCGTCCCCGGGAGAAGTCCGGCAGACACCCCTCAGCCAACATTGTAGGAATTTTCCGGGCGCAGACGTGCTGGTCGGAAATCCTTGCGTGCCGCGGGGCTTTGGCGACGGGCTTGCGCCTACGTTCGCCACTGTCGATTCCGCGCCTTGAGCCGGTCAGGCGGGGCGGCCCAGGCCAAGCCGAGCGAAGAGATCGGCCGTACTCAGCTCGCACTGGGCGTTCTTTGGGGTCGCGTATCCCCGGGACAAGGCCGGCGTCACAATCTCAACACCTAGCAGCGGGCTGAGTTCTTAAGACCTGCTTGTGGCCGCCGCCCTCCTCGGCGCCCGTACCGGCCGGCGGACGCTTGGCCCGCCCTTCTCCGGCACGTCCGCGGAGGACTCGGTCATGCTGTCCCGACGTCCGGCTGGCCACATCGGCTCCGGCACCTGCGCTGCACACGGATCCGTGGCGGAGTCGACGTCGCCTGGCGGCTGGAGAGCTCGCTGGTGCTGGACCTCGCCGCCCGCCATGGTCGGCCGGGCTTTCGGGTGCTTGCGCCATTTGCCAGGTACGGCTACTTTCCCGGGCATTGCACTAGCCAAGGATGTCATGGAGACGAGCGGGGACAGGGTCGACAGTGTCGACAGCGCCGGCGGTGGCCGTGGTCAATGCGGTGATGAGCGGTGGCGGCCTCTGGGATGCGGGCCGGGCTGAGCTGCTCGATGCGCGCCGCCACCTCGGCGACCGGGTGCAGGCCACTACGGCGTTAGCGGTGGCGGGCCTGCGCGGCCGGTACTGCTCGTGGGCGTACCAGAACCGCAGATGTATCGCGGCCCTCCGGGCGCGGCACGCCTTCTGACCCGTGGCTTGCCGGTCGCCCCGTGCCACCCTCGTCGTGCTCACGGCGACGGCGCTGCTGTTCATGTCGACGTGGTTCTCAGCGACCGCGGTGATCCCGCAGGTACGCGCCGAGTGGCGGCTGTCGGCGGAAGCCGTCGCGTGGCTGACGATCGCGGTGCAGTGGGGCTTCGTCACCGGCGCGCTGCTCTCGGCGGCGTTCACCGTCGCCGATACGATCGCACCGAACCGGCTGATCTTCCTGTGTTCGCTGGGGGCGGCCGGCGCCAACCTGCTGCTCCTGGTAACGCAGGGTGTCGGGTTCGGCGTCACCGCACGGTTCGCCACCGGCTTCTTCATCGCGGGGATCTACCCGCCCGCGCTCAAGCTGATCTCCACCTGGTACCGACACGGTCGTGGTGCGGCGCTTGGTCTTCTCGTGGGCGCGTTGAGCGTCAGCCAAGGCGTGCCGCATCTGGTGAACGGCCTCGGTGGGCTGGACTGGCGGCTCGTCATCGTGACCACGTCGGTCCTCACCGTCATCGGCGGGGTGATCACCCTGACCGTCGTCGCGGAGGGTCCGTTCCCGTTCCCGGCGGCGGTGTTCGACCCGCGGCAGGTCCGGGCGGTGTTGCGCGACCGCGAAACGCGCCTCGCCATGATCGGCTACCTGTGCCACATGTGGGAGCTGTACGCCGCGTGGGCCTGGTTCTTCGTCTTCTTCACCGCCGCGCTGCACCAGCGCGGGTTGGACGACCCGGTGCTCGCCGCCTACGTCACGTTCGCGGTGTTCGCGGTCGGTGGGCTCGCCAACTGGAGCGGCGGGGCGCTGGGCGACCGGATCGGCCGGGAACGCACCGCGATCGCCATGATGGCCGTGTCGGGCACGTGTGCCGCCACGATCGGACTGCTGATGACGGCACCCTTGTGGCTTCTCATCGGGGTGAGCCTTGTGTGGGGCTACAGCGTCGTCGGTGACTCCACGCAGTTCTCCACGCTCGTCACCGAGCTCGCCGACCAAAGCTACGTCGGCACCGCGCTAACCCTGCAGATGGCGCTCGGGTTTTTGCTGACGGGCGCGACGATCTGGCTCGTACCCGCCGTCGAGCAGGCGGCCGGCTGGCACGTGGCGCTCGCCGTGCTGGCGGTCGGGCCCTTCGCCGGCATCGCCGCCATGCGCCGCTTGCTCGTCGCACGCGCCGCGTGGAGGGAAGGATAGATCGATACTCGGCCGGACAGGAGGCCGCGGCCGTAGGCCGTACTACCAGTCGGCCATTCGCGGCGTTGCGGCGTCCTTGGCGGTCTCAGCCCCGCCGAGCACGCACCGCCGGCGAAACCATCGAGAACCAGGTCACCAGGCATCAAGCCACCGCGCCCGTGCGGCTTGGATATGCGCACGCGTGACTCGGGGTGCCGGTAGAAGGCTTACCGGCACCCCGAGAGGAACGACGGAACCGCCCGTTGGGGCAGGTGACCGTCAGGAGAACGTGGTGTCCCTGTTGTGACGCATGATCGTCCGCGCGTCACCGTCTAATCGTCGCGCGGCGTCTGCCCTGGGCTACCCACCGAACCGGTGTGAGGCGTTGTTGTTACTCAGCGAGGCGTTGAGGTTGCCAATCGAGCCCGCGCCGAATAGCTGGCTCGTTCCGCCGTAGAAGCTGTTGAAGAAGACCCGCACCGCCGAGCCGCTGCGGTTCCGCACCGACATCGCGTTGTTCTTGATGCACTGGCCCTGGCCGGAGCCGGGGCCTTTGAAGTCGTAGCAGGTCGGCTGTGTCGTTCCGTAGTTGGCGACCGAGACGGTGAAGTCTGAGACGGATCCGGTTTGGTTGCTGAAGTAGTAGTAGCAGAACTCACCGCTTTCGCAGACCCCATTCCTGGCTTCGGCATGCGCGGGCGAACCAGTGGCGATGAGAGGGACGGTCATGGCCAGCGCGGCGCCGGCGATGGTGAGAGCCTTGCGTAGATGCGACATGTTTTCTCTTTCGTAAATTGATCAGTGGTCGGGTGTGCCTCGAAGTTCGATCAGTGCGTGTGTCGGTACTTCTCCTCCCAGGGGCGGGTCGGCATCCGGGGCAGGCGATCAGAACCGTCAGGTACGGTGCATGCGGCATGGAGTGGAAGCAATGCTCTGATTAACCCCCGCTGTCGCACCCGACCCGAACTTCCGATGGAAGTCTGCGCCTCATTGTGCGCAGCTGAGATTCATTGCCCCTTACAAAAAATCTCTTCTCCCCGTTCCGGAACAGGGCATCGACACGTCCCGGACATCGTCATGACTATCAGTCAATCATGATTTGACAAGGATTCGGTAGTGAGCGATTGTCCGATAGTGGCCGTGGGCTACTACCCTCTTCCTGGGACATCCTGGCGACCCGGCACGCCGGCCTTATCGATCTCCGCGATCGGCGACTGCAACTCGTATCTGCGCCACGAGTAAAACTATCAGCAAACGACTACGCCCCAGCACACCGCTATGCACCGTGCCACACATGATCTACCGCTCAATGACACTCGAAAGAGATCGTTTCAAGTTGGGTTCCCAGGCGTTTCATTCGATGGAGCGTTCATCAAAGCGGCGGGGAGCGGGCGGCGGTGCGGCGATCAGTGGGTCAGGTCAGGCGAAGAGGGCGGTCACCGTACGGCCGGTGGCGTCGCCGCGCCAGCGCCATTGGGTGGCGGTGGCGGCGACCAGGTGGAGACCAAGTCCATGTCCGGCCAACAGGTC
Source organism: uncultured Thermomonosporaceae bacterium (assembly GCA_937891035.1). Taxonomy (GTDB): domain Bacteria; phylum Actinomycetota; class Actinomycetes; order Streptosporangiales; family Streptosporangiaceae; genus CALAED01. The sequence continues at coordinate 8,785 of CALAED010000104.1, forward strand.
CGCTTCGCCGGGTCGCGGCTCGTTCGGGCCGCCCTGGTCGGTGACGGAGACGGCGACGTGGCCGGGGCAGCGGCGCACCTCGACGACGAACGACCCGCCGGGCGCCGCGGAGTGCGTGTGCTGGATCGCGTTCGCTGCCAGTTCGGCCGCGGCCTGGACGGCGTCGCCGGCCTTGGCATAGTCGGCCAGCAGGAAGGCCACGAACCGTCGTACGTGTACGGCCTGTTCGGCGTGGCCGGGAAAGGTGCGGCGCCAGCACATCGCCTCGGCGGGGCGAGCCGGGCCTGGAGTCAAGGTGGGAAGGGTCGGAATGGCCATCGATGACCTGTCCTCGTCGGTCGTACGTCGTCAGCTATTCGCACGGAACGGACCGTCGGCCCGCGGCGGTCACGTCTTTGTGTCTTTCCTGCTAGCTCGCGCCGATCTTTCTCAGGGGTGATCGGCACGACTGGCGTCAATCGGCGGGCTTTTCCCCGAGCCGGTCCGGAACGTCGACGGCCGCCACCTGCATGGGACCGAGCGTCAGCCCGTCTTCGAGCGCCGCCATGATGAGTTGCGCCTCGGCCGGATATTTCTCGATGAGATCGGTCATGGTCTGCAACTCCGTGGCCGTCGCGAGGAGTTGTTCTTGGCCGCTGAGGTCGGTGTGAACGGTCACCGCTTTTCGTTCCTCTCCTTGATCGTGGATGGCATGGCCTGCCGGCGGTTCGGCCGCTGGACGCGGTAGAGGTCAGCCTGGCGCCGAACGACCATGTTGCGCATTGTTGTTAGCCGACGCTCGCCCCTGTCGAGTGAAGAGGCCCGTCATGGCGCCGCACACCAGAAAGGACGCACGCGTCGAGCGAAGGTAGGTGGTCTGCTGCCGCCATCAGTCATGTCGCGGCGATGACGGCTGCCGGATGCGCAAGGCCAACTCTTCGGCGGTCGCCGCCTCGACCAGCCCCGTACGCCGGTAACCGGGCGGCGGCATGCCCCACCAACGCATGGTGGCCGTCCCGTACCAGCACACCCAGCCGGGAAGGTGCCGCCGGAGCGCGCGGGTGGTTCGGAGCGCGTCGGCCCGCACCTCGTGGTCGGTTCGTACGGTGTCGTCCGTGATGTGCCTGGTCATGGCGCCGCCGATCGTTTCATCTGCGCGGAAACTGTCCGCCCCATGACTTAGCCTGTCGCCGAACGACCACCCTGCGTATCGGTGTTAGCCGACGCCCGTCCGCCGTCCAATTCGGAGGTGCACCATGGGCCGCCGCCCCCGCCCACTCGACCCCACCGCATCGGCCGCCGCCCTGTTCGGCGCCAAGGTCCGCAAACACCGCGAAGCCAACGGCTGGACCCAAGACCAGCTCGGCGAAAAGGTCTTCTGCACCGGCGACCTGATCAGCAAGATCGAGCTCGCCATCCGGAGCCCGGCCGAGCAGCTCGCCAAGGAGTTCGATCGGCTCTTCGGCACCGGCGAGTACTTCCACGAGCTGTGGCACCTGGTCAACAAGGAGATCCTGCCCGACTGGTTCCGCCCCTACCCCGACCTCGAGGCCGAGGCCACCAGCATCCGCACCTTCGGCTTCGGCCTCATTCACGGACTGCTCCAGACCGAGGACTACGCCAGAGAGATCTTCCGTTCGGGCCTGGACCCGGAGAAGCTCGACCAGCTACTCGCCACCCGGATGAAGCGCCAGGAGATTTTGGTGCGCGGCACGCCGCCCAGGCTGTGGGTGGTGCTCGACGAGAGGGCGCTCCACACCGGCGTCGGCGGCCCCGAGGTGATGAAGGGCCAGATCGCCCACCTGATCGAGCTCGCCCGGCGGCTGAACGTCATCATTCAGATCGTCCCCGACGGCCGCGGGGCCTATCTTGGGCTCACCGGGCCGATCACGATCCTCGGCTTCGACGAGGGCCCCGACGTCGCGTACTTCGAGAATCAGGTAGGCGGACAATTAGTCGAAGAGGCCGCGAAAGTGGAAAAATGCGCAGTGAGGTTCGAGCTGATCAGGGCCTCGGCGCTGCCTCAGGAAGAATCCCTCGAGCTGCTCAAAGCGATCTTGGAGAATCTGTGAACGAATCCCCCCCGCTGCGGTGGCGCAAGAGCAGCCACAGCAATGACGAAGGCGAGTGCGTCGAGGTCGCCGCCCTCGCGTCCGGCACCGTCGGCGTCCGCGACAGCAAAAACCCCGACGGCCCCCACCTGACCCTCAGCCGCCGCGCCTTCCGCACCCTCCTCCACCAGGCGGCCGCCCGCGACCGCTAAACCTTCAGCCGGACCGTATGTGTCGGTGTCCCCTGCGACCCCCACTGAGGGATCAGTGGGGGTCGCCAATGAATGGGAGCATGCCCGACGAGCCGATCTACCCACCTGCCCACAAAAAGAGGAACCTGGACGAGCTGATCAAGGCTGTCCGGATCGCCGCCGCTCGGCTACTGGCACAGCCCCATGCGTAGGGACTGCAACCCCATCCCGTAAGTCCGTGTCGATAGGTGGCGCCTCTGGTTCCTGATGCTGTGGGCGCTGTCCGAACGGGTAGCGCGGATCCGGCAAGCCTGCTCGGCACCGGCCCGTGTCGCGTATGCAAGCGGCTGCAACCCTACGTCCCGGCTGGTACACGTCGCACAAGCAGGAGCCGCGGCCAGTTCAGCAGCGAATGCTTCAGGCCGGCCCGCAAGTTATCGGCGCGCGATTAGGACCGTATGTATCGCCCGAGGATCAAGAGCAGTGGCGACAACACGATCAAGACCGGCAAGACAGCCAGCGTGGCGGCGATGCCGAGAGTGACAAAAAGCAAGGTGACCACAAACGGCACCGGCAAGGGCGATGGGCTGTCGTTGTTGGCTGCCCCACGTGCTGGCGTCGATCGGTCGTCATCGACGTGAATTCGAGACAGCCACACGATCCACGCCGATCCCGCCAACCAGTTGACCTCGACCAGGATCATCGCAAGTCCGGTGAATACCCAGAGCCCAGGGCCGGTTTCCCAGCGCAGTCCGCCGGGCGCTGCCGACCAGGGAAGTAGCGCGGCAACCAGAACAAGCGAGGCGACGTAGGCAACCCATGCCGACGGGTCACTGACCTGCATGCGGTGCCAAACCCCCCGGGGTCCGCTCGCCTTGACCCTAGGGATCAGGCCGTGCACGAATGGGTTGCTCTCTGCCTTGATCTCATCGAGGATTGCTTTCCGCTGCTCTTGGTCGGGGTCGTCGGCGAGGTAGTTGCGGATTGCTTGGATGAGGAAATAGCTCACAAACAAATGGGCTGCCGTCAGGACCGAAACCAGAACCCACGCATGCCGTACCGGAAAGTCGATGCCGCCGACACTGATCGTCGAGCTGTGGCTGAGCAACTTCGCCACGACAATGGCGATCGCGGCAAACCAGCCGATCAGCAGGAGCTTGGCGGCATTGCGGGTTGCGCTGACGATCTGACGCTGTTGCGGCGAGAGCTCGATCATTGGACGAGTTCCTTCCTTACAGCATGAATGACGAACGGGCGATCTTCACCCCCGCCGCCCGGCGGCACTAGGCGCTGGACATGCTGCCCGTGCTCGGTCCGCAGCATCAGCACGATACCGCCGCGACGCGCACTGACGGTATGTGCGAGCCTGACAGGCTTCGACTACATAGACGTACAGTTCGTCGAATCCATTATCTTGACGCTATCGGGCCCACGAGGAATCGAGGGTCGTCTATGCCGACAACGACCCGATCGTGCTGGCCCACACTCGGCGGCTGCTCGACGGCGCCGCCCACGGCTCCTGCCGGACCAATGTCTCTCCGCCGCTGCGGCGTCGGCCTACGGCGCCGTCGCCACAACTCCTAATAGGCCCGGATCAACTATCCGCCTCGGAGCCCGAATTACCGGGTCTTGAGGGGTCCTCGGCTGCCATATTTGGGTGGCCCTGAACCGCCCGCAGCCTGACCGCAGGGTCACTGGTCACCTACGCAACGTGATGCTATACCTAGATCAAGCCGGACCATGAGCAAGGAGCAAGCCAAATGCGGGCCATTCGGCGACTCGGCAAGTCACCGAAAGAACGTGGTGACACCACGGGCGTGAGCGGGTCACCCGACATCCTCGAACTCGAAGACGGCAGCTTCGCTGTTATCGGCGAAGACATCACCGACCGAGTTGGCCGACAACCGTTGTTTGATGCAAAGTGTGCACCGAACGAACGCATCGTACGCGTTACCCGAGCGACCCTCGTGTCAGCAAAGAACGACATCCCGGATAACTAGATGATTCCACCTCACTGGGCTTTGCGTAACAGTCAGCGTCTCGATCTCGACGAGTTCGGGTCGCGCTTTTCCGATGCCTGGTCACGGTTGCGGGCGAGATTCCTTAAGCTTGAGTGTTGGCAGGCATATCAGGAGCGCGATACCAATC
>CALAED010000105.1 GCA_937891035.1 uncultured Thermomonosporaceae bacterium
CCCGCGGCGGAGGCGTGCTCGAGATCGCGTGGCTGCTCGCCGCCGGCGCCGCGGGCGAGGCGCTTCGGCAGGCCGAGGGCCGCGCCGAGGAGGCCGAGCGCACCCGTGAGGAGACCGCGCGCCGCCGTGCCGACGAGGAGCGGCTGCACATCGCGCGGGAGCTGCACGACTCGCTCACCCACCAGATCTCGGTCATCAAAGTGCAGGCCGAAGTCGCCGTCCACCTGGCCCGCAGGCGTGGCGAACCGGTGCCCGAGTCACTGCTGGCGATCCGACAGGCCGGCGCGGAGGCGGCCCGGGAACTGCGGGCGACTTTGGAGGCGTTGCGCGACGACGGCGAGGCCTCCTCACGCGGACTCGACCACGTTCCGGCCCTGGTGGAACGGGCTCGTACGACCGGCTTGGACGCGACGCTGACGATCGAAGGTCAACGACACGACGTGCCGGCCGCGGTGGACCGGACCGCCTACCGGATCGTTCAGGAGTCGCTCACCAACATCGCCCGCCACGCCGCCGCGGCGACGACGTCGATCCGGATCGACTACGGTCCGGACGTCCTCTCGATACGGATCGATGACGACGGCAAGGCCACGCAGGCTCCCGCCCCGGTGTCGGGCGTCGGGCTGCTCGGGATGCGGGAACGAGTCACCGCCCTGGGCGGCCGGCTGCGCGCACAACCGCGCAGCGAGGGCGGTTTCACCGTACAAGCCGAGATTCCCATGGACCGAACGTCATGATCCGTGTCTTGCTAGTCGACCAGCCGCTCCTTCGCAGCGGATTTCGCGCGCTCCTGGAGGCCGAAGAAGAAATCGAGGTGGTGGCCGAGGCCTCCGACGGCAAGGAGGGACTGGCTCTGGCCCGGGAACATCTGCCCGACGTCGCGCTCATCGATGTCCAGATGCCGGTCATGGACGGCATCGAGGCGACCCGGCGCATAGCGGCGGACCCGGCCCTGACCCGGGTGCACGTCGTCATCCTGACCAACTATTGCTTTGACGAATACGTCTTCAACGCGCTGCGAGCCGGCGCGGCCGGATTCATCGTCAAGGACATGGAGCCGGAGGACTTCCTTCACGCCGTACGCGTGGCCGCGCGCGGCGACGCGCTGCTCGCGCCCTCGATCACCCGCAAGCTCATCAACAGGTACCTCACCCAGCCGCTCAACACCGGCACCGACACGGGGCTGAAGGAACTGACCACCCGCGAACGCGAGGCCGTCGCCCTGGTCGCACGGGGCCTGTCCAACGACCAGATCGCCGAGCGCATGGTGATCAGCCAACTCACCGCGAAAACGCACATCAACCGGGCCATGGCCAAGCTCCACGCCCGCGACCGCGCTCAGCTCGTCGTCCTCGCCTACGAATCCGGCCTGGTAGCCCCGCAGATCGATCACTCATGAGGGGTCAAGGGGTGACTGGGTGGGTTCCCTGTGCTCCCCGCAGTCGGCGATGATGACGGGCGGCTCCCTCACCCTCGACGGCGGCCGGACGGCTCATTGATCGCCAAACACCGACATAACGGTGTCGCCGTGCCGCTCCATCGTGGGATCTCTCAGGGGTTTACCTCCAAACACCTACCAGAGGGAGATAGACGATGAGCGAGCCCGCGTACAACTCGGTGGCCTGGTTCGAGATCGGCGCCGACGACCCGGACGCCATCGAGCGGTTCTACGGGGAGCTGTTCGGCTGGACCTTCCAGAAGAACGAGGAAGGCGGGATGGAATACCGCATGGTCACCACGCCCGGCGCCGAGCAGCCGTCCGGCGGCGTGATGAGCACCGGCGGCAGGTTCCCCAACTACGCCGCGTTCTATGTCGTGGTCGAGGACGTGGCGGCGACGGTCGCCAAAGCGGAGCGCCTCGGCGCCAAGGCGCTGCTGCCGCCGACCACCGCGCCCGACGGCTTGGTGTTCGCGCAACTGCACGACCCGTCCGGCAACCAGATCGGGTTGTTCACGCCGGCGCCCACGGCCACCTGATCCGGCGACCCGGCGCGCGCCCGCGAGCATCCGCCCGTATGGGC
>CALAED010000106.1 GCA_937891035.1 uncultured Thermomonosporaceae bacterium
CAGGGTCATGTGCGCGCCGGACAGGATCGACAGGCCGATGCCGTCGGCGTCCTCCTGGAGGGCCGCCTCGACGATCTGCTCCGGGGTCTGGTGCAGGCCGGTGTAGATGACCTCCATTCCCGCGTCTCGCAGCGCCCTGGCCACAATCTTCGCGCCACGGTCATGGCCGTCGAGACCGGGCTTGGCGATGACGACGCGGATCGGACCCGCCATGCTTGCCTCCCACCGTCGGTGCGCTACGTTCCGGCGCGCTCTCACCTCAAGCGCAGCGTACTTCGCCGGAACGGACGGGCGTCAGCGCGGGGCGGGGCGAACGGGCGTGTCGAGCCAGGGGCAACCCGGGGGACGGACCCCCTTGGGCCTGGCGGCGGAGGCGGGGACGTACGCGGTGCAGGCCGAGATGGTCGGCCACGTCGGTATGCCCGCCCCGGCGCCGGACGGGTGGGCGCAGTCGGGCAGCGCGGGCGGGGCGCTGCGCACGCCGCCGCCCCATGACGAGGCGTTGTCCTGCCAGCAGTTCTGCTCGCCCGTCCGGTCCCACCAAAAGTCGAGGCCGTTGGGCGCGGTGGTCCCGGCAGGGCTGATCCCCATCAGGTTGCCCATCCAGCGGTTGCCGCGCGCGTACCCGAGTTGGCTGGCGCCCGACCGCCAGTTGTCGTAGATCAGGTTGCCCGCATAGGTGTTCTGCCGACCGGCCGACAACACGAGACCGGTGCCGACGGGCACCGCGGTCGCCGGGCAGAGCACGTCGCCGCCGCGGTCGCGCGGCGGCTTGGCGCACCGGCCCGACCACACGTTGCCGTAGGGGTTGAGGTTGTTGCCGTGGACCCGGTTGGCGATGAACGAGCCGTGGCGCTGCGAGGTCCCAGGATCGGTCGAGATCCCGACCGCGTTACCGGAAATGTCGTTGTCGTGGACGTAAACGGAGTCGCCCCCCTGGTAGCCGACGAGGTTTCCGGCCGACCGGCAGCGCCGTACCTCGACGGCAGGGCGGGCACCGGCGACGCCGGCCACGGGGGCCGTGACGATGCCGGCCGCGCTGTTGCCGGTGACCGTGCAGCCGTCGATGACGCCGTGATCGTCGCCGACGGCGGTCACGCCGTACGACCCGTTCCACCGGCCGGTCACCTTGTCGAGGACGAAGCCGTCGGTCCAGTCGATCTCGATGCCGGCCACGCTGTAGCGCTGCGCGGTGATGTTGCGAACGTAGAGCCCGTTGGCGTGCACGGCGTAGATGCCGACGCGGCGCGCCCAGGCGCCGTCGCGGGTGAAGCCGCCCTCGATCACGACGTCGTCCGGGCGATCCCCGGTGCCCTCGATCTGCAGATCGCAACGGAGGCAGCCGGGAGTGCCATCGCCGACGATGGACACCGTGGCATCGCGATAGTGGCCGGGGAGCACATAAATCGTGGTGCCGCGCCGCCACACCGCGTCGACGGCGTGCTGGACGTCGTTGTAGGCGCACTCCGGCAGCAGGCCCTCGTTCAGCGCCCGCGCGGCGGCGCTGAGCCGCCCGATGCGGCTCTTGGAGTCCTTCGCGCATACCACGAGCCGGGTCGCGGCCAGCGCGAAGCGATAGCCGGGATAGGCGCCAGGAGCGGCGGCCGGCGGCCGGTGCGCGTCGGCGGCGTCCGCCGCCGCGTCCGCCGCGCTGGCCGGACCGGCGAGGCCGGCGAGCACGGAAAACGCGAAAGAAGCGGCCGCCACGACGACGGCGATCATCCGTCGCCACGGCAAGACCGTCATGTCCGTGCATGATGATGGTTGAGTGGCCCCTCTGTCGAGACCCGGATCCGGCCACGCATTTTTGGAACCGGCCCAGAACCGGTCGCGTCTTAGATGGTTGGGGGTTACTTACCAATTTTGGGCCGACATTTCGGTCTTGCCCGCAAGCTATAGCTTTTCCACCGGGGCGTAACGAAGCACCAGCCGTTTGACGCCGTAGTCGCCGCCGAAGTCGACGCTCGCCGCCGCCCGCTCCCCCGCGCCGTCGACCGCGACGACGGTGCCGAGCCCGAACGAGTCGTGGGTGATCCGGTCGCCGGGGGACAGCGCGGGCACCGCCCTGTTGCCCGGTGACCGCACACCGGGGCGGGCCCCCATCGCCGCCATCGCGGGCGTCGACGTCGAGGCCCCCAGCCGCTCCCAGACGACGAGGGCGTCCGGGAGCTCGCCGAGGAACCGCGATGGCGGGTTGACCTGCGGCGCCCCCCACGAGCTGCGCATCGTCGCCCGCGAGACGTACAGCCGCCGCTGCGCCCGGGTGATGCCGACGTAGGCAAGCCGCCGCTCTTCTTCCAGCTCCTTGGGATTGCTCATCGCCCGCAGGTGCGGGAAGACGCCGTCTTCCATGCCGGTCAGGAACACGACGGGAAACTCCAGGCCCTTGGCCGTGTGCAAGGTCATCAGCGTGACCACCCCGGCGCCGCCGTCGGGGATTTGGTCGGCGTCGGCGACCAGCGAGATCTGCTCAAGGAAGTCGACGAGGGTGCCCGCGGCCGACTCGCCCGCTTGGCGCTCCTCGAACTCGCGGGCGACCGCCTCGAGCTCGTGCAGGTTCTCGATGCGGGTCTCGTCCTGCGGGTCGCGTGACTCCTGCAGCTCGGCCAGGTAGCCGGTCTTGTTGAGCACGAGGTCGACAAGCTCGGCCGGAGTCGACGACGCGGCGGTCGACCGCAGCTCGTCAAGCAGCCCGACGAACTCGCCGATCGCGTTCATCGACCGGGTGGCCAGGCCGGGCACATCGGCATAGCGCCGCAACGCCTGCCAGAACGTGATCTTTTCGCGGCTCGCGTACGCCTCGACGCAGGCTTCGGCCCGGTCGCCGATGCCGCGCCTGGGCACGTTGAGGATGCGCCGCAGCGAGACCGTGTCTTCGGGGTTGGCCAGCACCCGCAGGTAGGCCAGCAGGTCCCTGACCTCCCTGCGCTCGTAGAACCGCACCCCGCCGACCACCTTGTAGGGCAGCCCGACCCGGATGAAGACCTCTTCAAAGACACGCGACTGCGCGTTGGTGCGGTAGAAGACGGCGACGTCGCCGGGCGTGACGTCGTGCTCGTCGCCCAGCCTGTCGACCTCCTGGGCCACGAACGCGGCCTCGTCGTGTTCGTTGTCGGCGACATAGCCGACGATCTTGTCGCCGTCGCCCTGGTCGGACCACAGCCGCTTGGGCTTGCGGTCGGCGTTGCGCTCGATGACCGCGTTGGCCGCGGACAGGATGGTCTGCGTGGACCGGTAGTTCTGCTCGAGCAGGATCGTCGTCGCGTCCGGGTAGTCGCGCTCGAACTCCAAGATGTTGCGGATCGTCGCGCCGCGGAAGGCGTAGATCGACTGGTCGGCGTCGCCGACCACGCACAACTCGGCCTGACCGAGGTCCTCGACCGGCGCGGTCAGCTCCCGTACGAGCACGTACTGGGCATGGTTGGTGTCTTGGTACTCATCGACCAGGACGTGCCGGAACCGCCGCCGGTAGTGCTCGGCCGCCTCGGGGAAGGCCTGCAGCAGGTTGACCGTCGTCATGATCAGGTCGTCGAAGTCCAGCGCCCCGGCCTGCCGTAGCCGCGTCTGGTACATCTCGTACGCCTCGGCCAGCATCTGCTCCAGATGTGTGGAGGCCCGCGCCTTGCAGGTGTCATAGTCGATGAGCTCGTTTTTGAGGTTGCTCACCTGGTGGTAGAAGGACTTGGGCGGGTAGCGCTTGGGATCGAGGTCGAGCTCGCGGCAGACCAGGCCCATCAGCCGCTGCGCGTCGGCCTGGTCGTAAATGGAAAAACTGGTGGGGTAGCCGAGCCGCTTGGCCTCGCGGCGCAAGATCCGCACGCAGGCCGAGTGGAACGTCATCACCCACATGATCCGCGAACGCGACCCGACCAGCCCGGCCACCCGCTCCTTCATCTCGCCGGCGGCCTTGTTGGTGAACGTGATCGCCAGGATCTGGCCGGGGTGGGCGTCGCGCTCGGCCAGCAGGTAGGCGATGCGGTGGGTCAGCACCCGAGTCTTACCGGAGCCGGCACCTGCGACGATGAGCAGCGGCCCGCCCTCGTGCACCACCGCGGCGCGCTGCTGATCGTTCAGGCCGTCGAGGAAATTATCGCTCGGATGCTTCGACACTCTTGTAAGCCTAGAAGGCCGCACCGACTGATCGCAGACGCATCGCTCCGCGGGCCCCCTCCAACCGCTGTCTCAACGCGTCTTGCGGAAGTCGTACGCCTCCGTCGCCGCGCGGGCGACGGAGGCCAGATCGGCCCCGCCGGCGGCCGCCGACGCCGCCGCGACGACCCCCTCGACCAGGGGCGCGTCGGCGAAGACCGCCGCGCCCACCGCGCCCTCCAGGTCTTCAAGGTCTTCGATGAACGTCTTGGCGGTGAGGACGGAGCTGCCGATGTCGGCGATGAGCACAACCCCCGCTCCCTGATCGGCGGCGCGCACCGCTCGCTCCACGAGCTCGACGCTGGTGCCCAGGCCGCCGTCGGCGTCACCGCCTGCCGGCTCCACCCGCACCTGGCCGACGCCCATCTGCCGCCCCAGCTCGGCCGCCCCCTCGGCCAGCGGCCGGCTGTGCGCGACGATCACGATCCCCACGGTGCTCATGGTCGCGCTCCCCTCCTCGCTCATCTCGCGGACGACCGGACGAAGGCGCTCCGCGCGAAAACGGCCGGCCACTCCACTCGCTCGCCGGCACGCCGCTCCAAGCTCATGGTCGCGCTCCCCTCCTCGCTCGCCTCGCGGACGACCGGACGAAGGCGCTCCGCGCGAAAACGGCCGGCCACTCCACTC
>CALAED010000107.1 GCA_937891035.1 uncultured Thermomonosporaceae bacterium
GCCGTCTACTCGGCCGACGACCCGGACCGGGCCGTACGAGAGTTGCGTGCCATCGCGACGGCCGCCACTCCGCCGGCCTGGGGCTGACTCACGCCGTCCAAAGGGACTTGATCAAGGAGTTCCCGGGACGGACATCCGCTGGCTTGCGGTGGTTGGCCTCACACGAGGCATCTTCCGCCGAACGTGGCACACTAGTGGGCGAAAGCAGTGAACGCGTGCTCCGGGGTCGGTGAAATTCCGAACCGGCGGTGACAGTCCGCGACCCGGCCGCAACCATCGGCCGGTTGACTCGGTGAAATTCCGGGACCGACGGTGAAAGTCCGGATGGGAGGCAGCGCGCGATGAGCTTGTGCGCGAGCTTTGCGCCATTGGCTCGCACGTGGCCCCGGAGCACCCGACGCTGACCGTCGACCGTCGGGAGGGCCCGGGAGATGTTCACCGGAATCGTCGAGGAGCTCGGCGAGATCATCGAGATCGAGCCGGACGGTGACTCCGCGCGGCTGACCGTCCGTGGCCCCCTCGTCGCCCGGGACGCCGTGCCCGGTGCGTCCATCGCGGTCAACGGGGTCTGCCTGACGGTGACCGAGGTCAAGGACGACGCCTTCGCCGCGGACGTCATGGAAGAGACCCTGCGGCGGTCCAGCCTGGGCGCGCTGCGGCCCGGCTCGCAGGTCAACCTCGAACGTCCCGTCCGGCCCGCCGACCGGCTCGGCGGCCACCTGGTCCAAGGCCACGTCGACGGGGTCGGCGCGATCGTCTCCCGCGAGCCGGGGGAGCGGTGGGACGTGGTGACGATCGCGCTGCCGGCGGGGCTGAGCCGCTACGTCGTGGAGAAGGGCTCGATCGCCGTCGACGGCACCAGCCTGACCGTCGTCGACGCCGGCCGGGACCGCTTCACGGTGGCGCTCATCCCGACGACGCTCGCCCGGACCGTGCTCGGGTCCAAACAGCCGGGCGACCCCGTGAACATCGAGGTCGACGTCATGGCCAAGTACGTTGAGCGCCTCCTCGACGCGCGGGCTGGAGAGCCGCGATGAGCCGGCTGGACGCCGGCTTCGAGCTGTTCGGCGAGCACATCTTGTGGACCGACCTGGTCGGCAACGTGCTGTCGCTCCTGGTGGTCTGGCTCGCCATCCGCAAGACGATCTGGACCTGGCCGGTCCAGCTGACCGGCGCGCTGCTGCTGCTGGCCGCCTCGGCGCACGCCCACGCGCCCGGCAACGCACTCAAGCAGGTGCTGTTTTGCGGGCTGGCCGGCTACGGCTGGTGGCGGTGGTCGCGCGGCCTGCGAGGCGGGGACGACCTGCCGGTACGTCCCGCCACCCCGCGCGAGCGCGTCGTGCTCGTCGGCGCGCTGGCGGCCGGCACCGGGGCACTGGCGCTGGTGTTCGCGAACGTCGGCTGGCTGCAGGTCACGTGGTCGCCGCTGGCGAACGCGTACATCTTCGTGGGCAGCGCGGTGGCCACGTTCGGGCAAGGCCGCGCACTCGTGGACTTCTGGATCGTCTGGGTGCTGGTCGACCTCGTCGGCGTGCCGCTCGCGATCAAGTCGGGACTGTACGTCTCCGGCGCCGTGTACGGGGTGTTCTTCGTGTTGGTTCTCATTGGATTCCGCCGCTGGCTCGGCGAGTACCGGCGGCGAGTTGCCCGTACGGGGGCACAAGTTGAGGCGGTGACGGCATGACCGGCATGACCGATGGAGTGTTCGACGACATCGAGGCGGCGATCGCGGACATCGCGGCCGGCAAGGCCGTCGTCGTGGTCGACGACGCGGACCGCGAGAACGAGGGGGATCTGATCTTCGCGGCCGGTAAGGCGACGCCCGAACTGCTCGCCTTCACGATCCGCTACACCAGCGGCGTGATCTGCGTGCCGATGCTCGGCACGGACCTCGACCGGCTGCAGATCCCGCTCATGACGGCGCAGAACCGTGAGCGCATGCGCACCGCGTACACCGTCAGCGTAGACGCTCGCGACGGCGTCACCACCGGCATCTCGGCGGCCGATAGGGCGCGCACCATCCGCACGCTGTGCGACTCGGCCACCGAGCCGTACGAGCTGGTCCGGCCCGGCCACATCTTCCCGCTGCGCTACCACGAGGGCGGCGTGCTCAAGCGCCGCGGGCACACCGAGGCCGCGGTCGATCTGGCCCGGCTGGCCGGGCTGGCCGAGGCCGGCGTGCTCGCCGAGATCGTCAACGACGACGGCACGATGGCGCGGCTGGCGCAGCTTGAGGTGTTCGCCAAGGAACACGACCTGAAGCTGATCTCGATCGAGCAGCTCGTCGAGTACCGCCGGCGCACCGAGCGCATGGTGACACGGGTCGCCAAGACCCGGCTGCCCAACCGGTACGGCATGTGGCACGCGGTGGGCTACGCCAGCGCGATCGACGGCGGCGAGCACCTGGCGCTGGTGTACGGCGAGCTCGGCGACGGCGAGGACGTGCTGGTCCGGGCACATTCGGAGTGCCTCACCGGGGACGTCCTCGGCTCGGATCGGTGCGACTGCGGCACCCAGCTGGACGCTGCGATGGCGAAGATCGCCGAGGAGGGGCGCGGCGTCGTGCTGTACCTGCGCGGGCACGAGGGACGCGGCATCGGGCTGTTGTCCAAGCTGCGGGCCTACGCACTGCAGGACAACGGGTCCGACACCGTGGACGCGAACCTGGAATTGGGCCTGCCGGCCGACGCACGCGAGTACAGTAACGCGGCGCAGATGCTCACCGACCTCGGCATAACCTCCATCCGGGTGCTCACCAACAACCCGGAGAAGCTGCACGGCCTGGCCGGCTTCGGCCTTGAGGTGCTGGGCCGGGTCGCGCTGCCGGTGGTCGTCACCGAGTACAACCAGCGGTACTTGACGGTCAAACGCGACCGTCTGGGGCACGAGATCGAAGGGCTCTCATGAGTGGTACAGGGCGGCCGGAGGCGACGACGGTCGACGCCGCCGAGCTGACGCTCGGCATCGCCTGCACACGCTGGCACCCGAAGGTCACCGACCGGTTGCTGGAGCGGGCGGTCGACGCGGCCAAGGCGTGCGGTGTCGTAGAGCCGGTGGTGGTCCGGGTGGCCGGCTCGCTGGAGCTGCCGGTGATCGCCCAGCAGCTCGCCCGTGATCTCGACGCGGTGGTCTGCCTCG
>CALAED010000108.1 GCA_937891035.1 uncultured Thermomonosporaceae bacterium
GCCATCCGCCGCACCACCGCCGCCATGATGATGACGTATTGAGGTGGGCAGATGGCGGCGTACCCGCGGGTTCGTGTCCGGTCCGTAGATCGCCCTCAGCAGCGCCGCGACGTCCCTCCGCGTGCCCTTGTTATAGCCGCCGTGCAGCGAGGCGATGAGGGTCGCGATGGTGGCGCGGCCGGCGTCGCGATCGGCCGAGGCGAACCGGCGTTTCACCTCGACCACGTATCCGATGTCCTTGGCCATCAGGTACGGCAGCCGGCGCAGGCCGTTCCACTCGCCGAGCGCCTCGTCGAGCTTGTTCTTCAGCCTCTTTTCCAGCGAACTGTCCGCGAGGTTGAGCGCGCCGAGATCATCGCGTTCGCGCCGGCAGCGGCGATAGACCTGATCGACGGTGGCGAGCAGGTCGGTGAGCCGATCGGCCAGCTTTTGCAGCATGGCACCGTCGACACAGACCCTCCGGCCGCGGAAGGCATGGTGCGGAAGACGCCACGGCCGCACCCCGGCATGTGCGGCATGCGGGTGATCGGCCGAGGCCGGCGGGCCCCCCGAGGCGTGCAGCCGTGCGATCCCCCGCGCGGCCTCGTCCATGTACGGGCGGTGCAGGCCGTTCTGGTAGGTCGACCAGGCGTCCCAGGGATCGGATCTGAACGCCTTGGACTCCTGCCAGACCTGGTGGGCGGCTTTGGCGTTGTAGAGCGGCTCGGACAACCGGCCCTCGTCCAAGCCGCCGAAGTGCACGCTGTTGATCTGCCACAGGCCGCGTGAGTCCTCCGCCCCCGCGGCGTTGACGCCGGGCCGTCCACCCGATTCGGCCAGCGCAACGGCCACGGCGATGCGCAGGTCGTCCCCGCGGAAGCCGGCCTGTCGCGCGACCTCCGCGATCTCGGCCGCGGTCATCGTCTTCATCGATCCGCCATCTCCGTCGCGGCCTCCTCCTGCCCGGCCAGGGCGGTGAGGTCGCGGTAGAGCGCCTGCCGGGTGCTAGTGGTGATCACCGCGTACTCCGGTCCCTGGATGTCGGGCCACGGCGCGGCGGACGGCTCGCCGGCCTCGGCCGGGTCCACACGCCAGGCGGTGCCGTCACCGGCCACCAGCCAGCGCAGCTCACCGGCCTCGACCGCACCGCCTTCGGGACGCCGGCGTCGCGCCACGCTGACCGACGCCGCGTAACGGCGACCCGCCACCGCGGCCACCCATGTCCGCGCCGCGCTCGCCTGAATGCCCGCCCGCATCAGCAGGTCGACGGCCGCCTCCGGGGCGCCACCGAGCACAAGACCGTCGGCTTCCAGCTGCGCCTCCGCCGCGACGGTGAATCCCACGCCGATGTCCGTCTCGGCCACCTCGTCGAGCCGGCACACGCACGCCAGCAGCCGGCTCACGTCGGCGCCGGCGCACTCGACCGAGACGAGCCCGGCGGGCAACTCGGTCAGCAGGGTCGCCCGGCGATCCATGCCGACCACGACGGCGATGTGGGTGAGCCGGCCCGCGGATTCCATCTCGACCTCGGCCAGCACGTACGGCGATGAGCAGGGGCCAAGCAGCCGGTCGAGCTCGCCGTCGACCTTCACCCCGTCGATGGCCGTCCCGCGATCGAGCGTCACGAGGCCACGGACCGCGAGTCCCCGCAACGCCGCCGCGTCGACGGCCACGTGGCCGGTGTCGCCGGCGGACACGAAGTGCGGCAGCTCGACGTCGGCCACCCGGCGCAACGCCCGCAGCTCGTCAACGGTGAACAGCGCGCTGCTCATTTTCCGCCGCCGCCTGGAGGGCCAGTTGCGCCGCGTCGAGCAGCCGGTGATGGGCGACCGCGAGGTGATGGTCCCGGTAGCCCTCGCCCACGTGGTTGCGGAAGGTGTCGGCCGCGTTTCCCTCCCAGTACGTCCTGGACTCCTCGACCTCACGCCGGAGCCGATCCCGTACATCCGCAACCTGCCCCGCCGCCTGGGCGAGCGCCTGGTGCAGGTCCATCAACCGCTGCTCCGATGTCAGCCGTGCCACTGGCCCTCCAGGATCGATCCTTCATGCCGCCCGCCGCGTCCCGACGGTAGGGCGGCGGGGCGGGCCGCCGGTATCGGTAGCCCTCCCCAAACCCGGACGCGGACGTGCTGTTGGGGAGGGCTTCCGATTTCGCCGGCCGGGGCCTGCTCCTAGCGTCGGCGGCGTACGCGAAAGCAATGGACGAGCGCGAAGGAGACGAGGGAGATGTCGAGGGTCAAGGCGGATCCGGTCGAGGTCGAGGCGCTGGCACGCAAGGTCGACGAGCAGGGCAACGTCATCACCGGTCTGATCAGCGTGCTGAGCGCGGCGGTCTCGAGCATGGACTGGGAAGGCCGCAGCGCGAGCAGGTTCGACGAGGCGTGGCACGCGGAGTATCGGCCCATGCTTGAGCGCATGCGGGACTCCCTTGAGCACGATTTCTCGCCGGCGATGAAGGATTTCGCCCGCAGGGTGGCGGCGGCGGACGGTCAGCTGTAGTCGCCGGCCCATCGGCTTGCGGCAGAGCGTGTGCGGCAGAGGGTGCGTATGGAGTGGGAAGTCACGGTCGTGGACGGGCGCGGCCGGTCCACGCCGCTCATCGTCGAGGCGGCCGAGCACGCCACGGTGGCCGGGCTGCGCGCCGCACTCGCCGACGCGGACGATCGGAATATCGATCTGGGCGTGTACCTCGGCGAGCGCCGGCTCGACGATGACGCCCGGCTGGCCGATGTCGGACTGACCGACGGCGCCTCGCTGTATCTGGACTGGCCGGGTACGCCGGCCCGGACGGCGGGCGCCGGATGGGAGCTGGCCGTCGTTGGCGGGCCGGTCGCGGGGGCGAGCATCGCGCTGCCGGCCGCCGGCGGGGTCGTCGTCGGCCGGGCCGGCGGCTGTGACCTCGTCCTCGATGATCCCGAGGTGAGCCGGCGGCACGCGGAGGTACGGACCGGCGCGGGCGGGGGTGCCATCACGCTCACCGACATCGCTTCGCGGAACGGGACGGCCCGGCGCGGGTTCCGCATCGACGGGTCCGATCGGCAGATCGGAAGAGCACACGTCTGAACTCCAGTCACGTG
>CALAED010000109.1 GCA_937891035.1 uncultured Thermomonosporaceae bacterium
ACGGCCGGCAGCAGCCAGGCGAAGATCAGCAGTGGGTCGCCGGTCACCACGGTGTACGCGACCGCGGCGACGGCCGACGCACCGAGCAGCCGGTACTCGCTGCGAATCCTCCCCGCGTCCAGGCGGCGCGGCACCCCCGGAATGGGCCGGCCGAGATACGCGCGCACGACATCGGCACCGACGTTCCGGTAGCGCCCGAGATTGACCGCCGCCCGCACAAAGCCGAAGCCCATCCACCGATGCAGATCACGGAATCGGTAATTGAAGAACTCTCTATTCCGCGGGGTTCCAAGAAACGCGTGGTGGCGCAGGTGGTCGTGCTTGTAGTGCCAGAAGGAGCTGAGCATGAACAGTCCGCAGATGATCCCGCAAACTCTGTTCAATCCGCGTCGGCGGAAGGCGTGTTCGTGGAGGCACTCGTGCTGGAGTTCGATCAGATGCGCATAGAGGAGACCGAGCGGGATGACGGCGGCCGGCGCGACCCATGCCGGACCACGTGCGATCGCCACCCAGGCCAGTGCGATCAGCGCGAGCGCGCTTAAGAATTTTCCGGTGAATCTGCGCGGCCTTTTCTCAAAATGCTCCTTCGGCAACGCGCGGCGGCGATCGTCGCCTCGGACCGGCGCGAGCAGGGCGTCCTCGGTCGCGTCCAAACGGGCGATCGCGGCATCGGTGAGCAGGGGAACTTCATTGCGGGCAGCCATATTCCCGGACACCTCCAGAGGGCAGCCTTAATCCGCTGCCGGCGGGGTAGAGAGGGCCCGGCCCAGACATACTCGATAATTCCGGGCCGCCGTTACCACAAGGGTGGTTGCGTAAATGGTTACTCTCGTCAGGAGATCTGTCAAGGGATGCATCGGCCCCCGCCCGCCGCCCACCAGCGCCGGCGATTACCGCCGGTAGTCGGGCGGCATGGCGACCCGAGCCGGGGCCGACGTCGATGTGATGAGCGACGGTTCGTTACGAGGGCTGGCGGCGCAGGATGAGGAGGGCGATGTCGTCTTCGGCCGGTTCGCGGCCGATGAGCGCGGCCATCACCGCTGCGCTGACCGACTCGGGCGGGCCGGCGTAGAGGGCGTCGCGCAGGCGGGAGATGCCATCGAGGATCGAGCTGTCGCGCCGCTCGATCAGCCCGTCTGTGTACAGGCACAGCAGCGCGCCCGCGGGCAGCCGGAAGGTCGTCGTCGTACGCGGCAGGTCTTCGCCCGAGCCGATCAAGACGTCGGTCGGCATCTCGACGACACGTGCCGGATCGCCCGGCGGGGCGAGGACCGGCGGCCAATGACCGGCCGATGACACGCGCACCTCGTCCATGTCCGGATCGCCCACCGCATAGAGAACGGTCGCCGTGGCGTCGGGCTCGAAGTGCCGGATCTTCCGGTCGAGCATGCGCAGCACCTCGGCCGGATCGGTGGCCTCCAGCGCGTAGGCCCGCAGCGCGCTGCGCATCCGCTCCATCATGACGGCGGCGGTAAATCCGTGCCCCGCCACGTCGCCCATCACGATGCCGACCTCGCCGGAGGGCAGGGCGAAGACGTCGTACCAGTCGCCGCCGACGATCGCCGTGCCGGGACGATAACGAGCGGCCAACTCGATGCCGGGGACGACGGGGAGCGCCGCGGGCACGAGCCCGCGTTGCAGCTCAATGGCTCCGTCCCGCTCGGCCTGGCTGAGCAAGGACTGCACGGCCATCGCGGCGCGAGCCGCCGCAAGCTGCAAGAACTCGGTCTCAGAGAGGGTGAATATACGCGGCGTCAACGTCCCGACGTGCAGCACCCCCAGCAGCGTGCCGCCCGCGATCAGCGGAACGCCGAGCAGCGACCGAAGCCCCCGCCGCGCCAGGAGCGGGTTGAACAATTCCGCGGTGGACACGTCGGGGATGTAGATCGGCCGCCGCCCCGCCGCGACCTGTCCGGCGAACCCCCGGCCTACGGGGACGCTCACCCCCTGGCTGACCGCTTCCTTCAGGCCGATCGCCGCCGTCGCCACAAGAAACCGCTCCGAGCGATCCAAGAGCAGCACAACGGCCGTGTCCACGGCCAGTACCTCGCGGACCCGTCCGAGGAGGTGGTCCAGGAACTCCTCGACGTTCAAATGAGCGAACGCCTCGTCGGTGATCGCCTGGATGTTCTCCAGCTTGCGGGTGGCCTCCCCCCAAGCGCCCACAGAGTCCTCCACCTCAAGAACTCTATGTGCGCCACTCCCGCCCCGGCCAGTCCATAGCCGCACGTGAGCGCCCATCTCGCCGGGCCCGACAGGACCAGCGGAGCCGCCACCGGCGCCCCATCCATCTGTTGACCGCCCGGTGCGCGCGCCGGCGTCCACCGGCGCGCGAACGGACTCAGGCCAGGTGCGTGCCGAACCAGTCGAGCACCTTCTGATACGCCTGGCCGGCGGCGTTGACGTTGTAGCGCGGGCCGGTGTCGTTGAAGAAGGCGTGGTTGGCACCCGGGTATGTGATGATCTCGTGCGTCAGTCCGGCGCGCCTGAGGGCCGCCTCGGCATCCTCCCTGCTGGCATTGACCCGCTGGTCCAGTTCGGCGTAGATGCCGAGGACGGCCGCCTTCGATCCACGGAAGTCAGTGTTGTCGGGCAGCGGCCCGTAGAAGGGGGCCGCCGCGGCCACCCGCGGTTCCTTCGAGGCGAGCAGCAGCCAGGTCATGCCGCCGCCGAAGCAAAATCCGATCGCGCCGATCTTCACGTCCGGCTCCCGCCGGGCGACTTCGGCGACACCGGCCTTCAGGTCGGCGGCGAATCGCTCGTCCGGCACCTTCGAGATCGCCGCCATGGCCTCAGCCTCGCCGCCCACCGCCTCGGTGCCGCCCTCCTCCGACAGCAGGTCGATGGCCAGCGACGAGTAGCCGGCCGCCGCGAACCGCCCGGCCACCGAACGAATGTGATCGTTCAGGCCGCGGTTTTCGTGGATCACCAGCAACGCGCCCTTCGGCTCAGCGGCCGCCGCCCACGCGCCGCGCAGCGGCTGGTCACGTGGACCATCGAAGGTGATCGGCTGGGTGGCGACCTGGGACGCCTGGGTCGCGGGGGCCGACGATGGGGCCGACGTCGTGGTCGCCGGCGCGGACTGGGCGGTTTCGTCGCCGCCGCCGCACGCTGCCAGCAAGGCCGAAGCGGCCGGCAGCCCGAGCCCGAGCATCGACAGGCGCCGCAAGGCCTCTCTGCGTGCGATAAGACCGTCCGCGTGGTCGAACGCGACTTCTTCGGCGAGGTAGCGCTGGAACGCCTTCACCAGACACGCCTCCCTGATCGGTATGGCGATGACGCTAGGCCGCCGCTTCTAAAGTCCTTATAAAGACGGCAGCGCCCGCCGCCATAACACCGGCCCCGCAGCCCGGCCAGCAGGTAATGGGCCGTGAGATTTTGGAACGGGTCGAAGCGCTC
>CALAED010000110.1 GCA_937891035.1 uncultured Thermomonosporaceae bacterium
ATGCGCGAAGCGCTCCATCAGCGGCCCGGGATCGGTCGAGGCGGCGAGGATGTCGATGTCCCCGATCGTCTCGCGCATCCGCCGCAGCGAGCCCGCGTACGTACAGCGCCGGCAGCCGGTGATGGCCGACAGCTCCCCGACGACCTCCTCGGCCAGCTCCATGGCGACATCGATGAGGACGCGGTCGCCCGCCTGCTGCATCAGCGTGATGCCGTGCAGGATGTTTTCCTCGGTCTTTTCCCCGAACCCCTTGAGCCCGCGCAGCCTGCCTTCGTTGATCGCTGCGGCCAGCTCGGGCACGGAGGAGATGCCGAGCTGCTCATAGACCGCCATGGCCTTCTTCGGCCCGAGCGTCGGGATCGTGGTGAGCGCCCGCACGCCCGCGGGTATCTCCGTGCGCAGCTCCTCGACTTGGCGGATGGTGCCGGTGGTCAGGTAGTCCTGGATCTTCTTGGCGATCGCCGGGCCCACATTGGGGATCTTCTTGAGCTCGTCCGGGCCGAGCCCGGCGACATCCTCGTGGTGGCCGCCGATGGCGCGCGCCGCCTTCTCGTATGCCCTGACCTTGTACGCCTCACCGCCTGTGATCGACAGCAGGTCGGCCAGCTCTTGCAGCAGCGCCGCCGCCTCATCGTTCACCCGCGCCATGCCGCCGAGTCTACGACCGGGTACGACGGCGGAGATCGAACGGAGTCCGCGTGGCGGGCGGTGCCGGCGCTGTGATCATCGGGACGGAATCTCTAGCGTACGACTATGTACTTGGTGACGGGCGCCACAGGCAATGTGGGCGGCGCGGTGGTGCGCGCCCTGGTCGACGCCGGTGCCGAGGTGCGCGGGCTCAGCCGCGACCCGGGCCGGGCGGGGCCGGATCTGCCGCCCGGCGCCACGGCGGTGGCCGGCGACCTCAACCGGCCCGAGACCCTGGCCGGCCCGCTCGAGGGCGTCCGCGCGGCCTTCCTCCTGCCGGGCTACGCGGACATGCCCGGCGCCATGGCGGAGGTCAAACGAGCCGGGGTTGACCGCGTCGTGTTGCTGTCCGGCAGCGCGGTGCTCGCCACCGACACCGGCAACGCCATCTCGCGCTACATGATCGAGTCCGAGACGGCGGTACGGGACTCGGGTGTGCCGTGGACCATCCTGCGGCCGGTCGGCTTCATGTCCAACACCTTGCAGTGGGCGTCGCTGCTGGGCGCCGGGGACGTGGTCCGGGCGCCGTTCGCCGGGGTACGGGTGGCGAACATCGACCCGTACGACATCGGGGCGGTGGCCGCGGCCGCGCTGCTTTCCGGCGGGCACGAGGGCAGGGCCTACAGCCTGAGTGGCCCCGCGTCGCTGCTGCCCGCCGACCGCGTTGAGATCTTGGCCAAGGTCCTCGGCCGGGACCTGCGGTTCGAGGCCCAGCCGGACGACGCGGCGCGGGCCGAGATGAGCGCGGCGATGCCGGCGGAGTACGTCGCCGCGTTCTTCAGCTTCTACGCCGACGGCACGCTCGACGAATCCCAGGTCCTCCCGACCGTCGAGGAGATCGTCGGCCGCCCGCCCCGTACGTTCGAACAATGGGCGACCGCGCACGCCGGCGCCTTCCGCTGAGCGGAACCGATGGCCTGCTCGGCCCCGGCCGGCGGGTCAGCCGTCAAGGGGCACCGGCAGGCGTCGCCGGGTGCGGGTGGCGCCGGCGCAGGCCACGATCACGCAGCCGATCGCGGCCCACTCACGCTGGTTGAGGACCTCGCCCAGGATGATGAGGCCCATCAAGGCGGCGACCGCCGGCTCCAGGCTCATCAAGATGCCGAAGACGCGGGCCGGCATCCTGCGCAGGGCCTCGAGCTCCAGCGAATAAGGGATCACCGAGGACAGCAGCCCGACGGCCACCCCGAACAACAGCAGGCTCGGATCGAGCAGGCTCGTGCCCCCCGCCGCCACGCCGACCGGCATGATCGCGACGGTCCCGACGACGCTGGCGAGCGCGAGCCCGGTCGAGCCGGAAAAGCGGCGGCCGGTGATCGCGCTCAGCACGATGTACGCGGCCCAGCAGGCCCCGGCGAGAAGGCCGAACGCGATGCCGGGCAGCGTCACGTCGCCGCCGCCGCGCGCCAGCATGACGACGCCGCCGAACGCCAGCACCGCCCAGAGCAGGTCGAGCAGCCGCCGCGACGCCGCGATCGCCACGGCCAGCGGCCCGATGAACTCGACGGTGACCGCGATGCCCAGCGGGATCCTGGCCATCGACTGATAGATCGAGAAGTTCATGAGGGCCAGCGTCAGCCCGAACCCGGCCGCCACCGCCAGGTCGCCGCGCGAATGCCGGCGGACCACGCCGCGCAGTGCCCGCCGGCCGATGACGCACAGCACGACGGCGGCGGTGAGCAGCCGCATGAGCACGATCGCGTTCGGCGGCAGCCGGTCGAACAAATCCTTGGCCAGCCCGGCACCGGCCTGGAGCGACACGATGCCGAGCAGGACCAGCGCCGGTGGGGGCAGCGCGGCTACTCCCATCGGAAGAACCGCGCGGCCAGGGCGGGGCCGGCGACGGACCAGACGGCGAGCACGGCGATGTCCTTGCCCGGCAGCGCCGCGCCATGCTGCAGCACTTGCCGCAGCCCATCGGCGAGCGCCGAGATGGGCAGCAGTCCGAGCGCGGAGGCGACGGCGCCTGGGAATTCGCTCAGCGGGAAGACCACCCCGCCGAGCACGAGAAAAAGCACGTAGACCAGGTTGGCCGCGGCCAGCGTCGCCTCCGCCCGCAGGGTGCCCGCCAGCAGCAATCCGAGCCCGCTGAAGGCGGCCGTGCCGAGCAGCACGAGGAAGGCGACGGACGCCGGGTTGCCGTGCGGGCGCCACCCCAGCGCGCTCGCCACGGCCACCACCGCCCCCACCTGCAGGATCTCCACGGCGATCACGCTTATGGTCTTGGCCATGATGAGCCCGGACCGGGGGAGCGGGGTGGCGCCGAGCCGTTTGAGCACGCCGTAGCGCCGTTCGAAACCGGTGCCGATGGCCTGCCCGGTGAAGGCCGTGGACATGATCGCGAGCGCGATGATGCCGGGCGTGAGGAAATCGACGCGGCGGCCCGGCCCCAGGTCGAGCAGCGACGTCGCGCCGAACAACAGCAGCAAGACCACCGGGATGACGAGCGTGAGCAGCAACTGCTCGCCGTTGCGGAGCAGCGCGCGCACTTCGTAGGCCGCCTGCGCGCGCACCATCGCCGGCAGTGGCGCGGCCCCCGGCGCCGGCGTCAACGTGCTGCTCACGGGCGCAGCTCCCGCCCGGTCAACTCCAAGAAGACGTCCTCCAGGGTGCGCCGCTCGATGCGCAGGTCCTCGGTCAGCACCCCGTGCGAGGCACACCACGCCGTGACCGTCGCCAGCAACTCCGGCCGTATCTCACCCTCGATCAGGTAGTAGCCGGCCGGCGACTCCTTGGCGGCGCTGCCCGGCGGCAGTGCGGCGAGCAACTCGTCGAGTCCCAGGCCGGAGCGGGCGCGAAACCGCAGTTGCCGCTCCGCGCCGGTCAGCTCGCGCGGTGTCCCGTATGCCACCACCCGCCCGCGGTCGACGATATAGACCTGGTCGGCGAGCCGTTCGGCCTCGTCCATGTGGTGCGTCGTCAACACGACGGCGACGCCGGCGGCGCGCAGCTCTTCGATCAGAGCCCAGGTGGCGTGCCTCGCCTGTGGATCGAGGCCGGTTGTCGGCTCGTCGAGGAAGACGAGCTCCGGCCGGCCGACGATGGCCGCGGCCAGCGAAAGGCGCTGTCGCTGACCGCCGGACAGCCGCTTGTACGGCGTACGGGCGTGCTCGGTCAGGCCCAGCCGGTCAAGCAGGGCGGCGGGGTCGACCGGATCGGCGTACAACGCGGCGACGAGGCGCAGGAACTCCCCGGCGCGGGCCGAGACCGGCACGCCGCCCGACTGCGACATCACCCCGACCCTGGCCCGCAGCGCCCGGTCGGCCGGATCGCGGCCGAGGACGCGGGCCGTGCCGGCGTCGGCGCGCCGGAAGCCGGCGCAGATCTCGACCGTCGTCGTCTTGCCCGCGCCGTTCGGGCCGAGCAGCGCGGTGACCTCGCCCCGGGCGGCATGGAACGTGAGCCCGTCGACGGCCATGGTCGTGCCATAGCGTTTGACCAGCCCGTCCAGTTCGACGGCCGCGTCGACTCGCCGCGCGGGGGGTGCCATGGCAGCGAGTCTAGGTGGCGGGCGCCATGGTGGGCGGCCCGGGTGGCGCCCGGCGGGGCGGTTCGGATGGGCATTTGGGGACTGCTGCGTAGGCTGGGACAACGTGACGAACGTGGACGGAGATCTCAAGAACGGACGGCCGGCGCCGCGGCGGTTTCATGTCGACTCCGAGGTGGGCCGGCTGCGCCAGGTGCTGGTGCACGAGCCCGAGCTGGCGCTCAAACGGCTCACCCCGACCAACAAGGGGCGCTTCCTCTTCGACGAGGTGCTTTGGGTGGCCAGGGCGGTGGAGGAGCACGAGCGGTTCCAGGAGTTGCTGCGCGGCGCCGGCGTCACGGTGCACCTGTTCGGCGACCTGCTGCGCGAGACGATCGCCGTCCCCGAGGCCAAAAAGCACATACTCGATGCCGTCATCGACGAGCGCTGGCTCGGCCCACTGGCCACCGACACCGTACGCAACGCGCTCGACGCGATGGATCTGAAGAGCCTGCAGACCTGCCTGACCGGTGGCATCACCAAACGGGAGATCCTGGAGCTCACCCCCGAGCCCAAGAGCATCGCGTTCCACTCCATGGAGATGGACGACTTCCTCCTGCCGCCGCTGCCGAACCATCTGTTCACCCGGGACACCTCCTCGTGGGTGTACGACGGCGTCTCGATCAACACGATGCGCCGGCGGGCCCGGGTGCGCGAAACGGTCAACTACGAGGCGATCTACCGGTGGCATCCGATGTTCGCCGCCGGCTACGACCGGCCGGACGCGGGCGGGTTCCACGTGTGGAGTCCCGGCATGCCGATGGCCCCGGCGACCATCGAGGGCGGCGACATCCTGGTGCTGGGCCGGGGCGCCGTCCTGATCGGCATGAGCGAGCGCACCCAGCCGCAATCGGTTGAGATGCTGGCCCAGACGCTGTTCCGGCACGGCGCCGCTACCAAGATCGTCGCGCTGAACATGCCGAAGACCAGGGCGTTCATGCATCTCGACACGGTGCTGACCATGGTCGACCACGGAGTGTTCACCAAGTACGCCGGTATGGGCATGCTCCCCGCGTACACCATCGAGCCCGGCGACAACGAAAAGGAGCTCAAGGTCACCGACCACGCCCCGCAGGACATGCACCGGGCGATCGCGCACGCGCTCGGGCTCGACGACATCGTGGTCCTCACCGCGACGCAGGACGTGCACGCGGCCGAGCGCGAGCAGTGGGACGACGGCTGCAATGTGCTCGCGCTCGAGCCGGGAGTCGTCATCGCCTATGAGCGCAACACGACATCGAACAACCATCTGCGCGACCACGGCATCGAGGTCTTGACGATGCCGGGCAGCGAGCTGGGCCGGGGCCGCGGCGGCCCGCGATGCATGAGCTGCCCGCTGGAACGGGACGCTTAAAAGGGTGTCTGACCGGCTTACCGGCCATGATCCATCCGTGCGGATGATCACATTGAGTTAGGTAAGCCTTACCTAAGTGAGCCAGAACACCTGGCTGGATTGCCCAGATTCGTTTGGTCCTCGGGAAGGAATTACGCGACACTGATGTTGTGAAAAACGTGCTCGAGACGACGTTCGCCGCAGCGGCAAGGGCGGCCGTGCCGCCCGCCGCCGCCATGTCGTCGTCCGGTCGCAGCGAGCGGGACACCCGGGCGCGGGTGGCCCGGCTGATCCTCGAGCACGGCCCGATCACCGCCTCCGCGCTGGGTCGGCGCATCGGCCTGACCCCCGCGGCGGTCCGCCGGCACCTCGACGCCCTTCGCGCCGAAGGTCTGATCGAGATCCGGCGGGCACGGCCGCAGGCGCAGCGGGGCAGGGGCCGACCGGCCAAACTGTTCGTGATCACCGATGCCGGGCGCAACGCCTTCGTGCACGCCTATGACGACCTCGCGACCAGCGCGCTGGGGTTCCTCGCCGAGGTGGCGGGGGAGGAGGCCGTGGTGGAGTTCGCCCGGCGGCAGATCGCCGACCTTGAGCGGCGCTACCTGCCCGTCGTGCGCGCGGCCCAGCCGCAGCAGCGGGTGCGGGTGCTGGCCGAGGCGCTTTCGGCCGACGGCTATGCGGCATCGGCCGGCAAGTCGCCGCATTCCGGCGGCCCGCTGGCCGGCCAGCAACTGTGCCAGCACCACTGCCCGGTGGCGCACGTCGCCGCGGAGTTCCCGCAGCTGTGCGAGGCCGAGACCGAGGCGTTCGCGCGGCTGCTCGGCACCCCGGTGCAGCGGTTGGCCACGATCGCGCATGGCGACGGCGTCTGCACCACCCATGTCACGGCCCAGGCGCTGTGCTCGGCCAACGCGACCGGGCCCGACCGACGGGCCGAGCCCACGGCCGCCGGCGGCCGACACGAGCAAGACGACAGCGACGAGCAAGACGACAGCGACGAGCAAGACACGACCAACGAACCGATTGACGAGGAGTCCGGAGGGACCTCCCGATGACTACTTCCACGCACCCGGAGCTGGAAGGACTTGGCAGGTACAAGTTCGGCTGGGCCGACTCGGACGAGGCCGGCGCCGTAGCCAGGCGCGGCCTGAACGAAGAGGTCGTCCGCGACATCTCGGCGAAGAAGAGCG
>CALAED010000111.1 GCA_937891035.1 uncultured Thermomonosporaceae bacterium
AACGCCGCAGGGGGAACCCCTGCGGCGTTTTGGTGATGTCGTCCGGCCGGCGGCGCCGGCCGGCGTCAGCGCAGCGGGCCGCTCGCCATCCCAACCGGGGCCGGGGGCAACGCGACCAGGCCAAGCTCGGTCCTGGTGGCGAGCCGCGCGTGTCGGGGCACGACGCGCACCCCGTAACCGAAGGCGCCGGTGCGGTCGAGCGGAACCTCACCCACGTAGCGCAGCCGGCCGTCCTCGGCCACCTCCTGTGGGGCGAGTTCGAGGTAGCGCGGCTCGATCAGCACGTCGTGCTCGTCGACTCGGCCGTAGGCGAGCTCGACGGCGACGTCGCCGGGTTCGAGATCGCCCAGCTCGACGGTGGCCCGCACGTTCAGCCGGGTGCCGAGGTGCGGGCTTTCGCCCGCGCCGCTCGACTCGACGTGCTCGATCGAGACGTGCTGCCACGCCTTGGCCACCCGAGCCTTCCAGGAGGCCAGCTCGCGGGCGCCGGCGTAGACGTCGGCCGTCATGTCCCGGGCCGAGCGGGCGGCCGGTACGTACAGGCCGTGGACGTAGTCGTGCAGCATCCTGGTGGCGAGCACCTTCGGGCCCAGCGAAACCAAGGTGTGCTTGACCATCTCCAGCCAGCGGCGTGGCAGGGAGGTGCCGTCCCGGTCATAGAACATGACCGATACGTGGTCTTCGATCAGTTCGTACAAGGCGCTCGCCTCGAGGTCGTCGCGCCGGTCGGTGTCTTCGACGCCGTCGGCCGACGGGATCGCCCAGCCGTTTTGGCCGTCGAACCACTCGTCCCACCAGCCGTCCCGGATGGACAGGTTGAGCCCGCCGTTCAGCGCGGCCTTCATGCCCGACGTGCCGCAGGCCTCCAAGGGCCGCAACGGGTTGTTCATCCACACGTCGCAACCCTGGACGAGCAGTTGCCCGAGCGCCATGTCGTAGTCGGGCAGGAACACGATGCGGTGCCGGACCTCCGGGTCGTCGGCGAACCGCACGATGTCCTGAATGAGCCGCTTGCCGGCCTCGTCGGCCGGGTGGGCCTTGCCGGCGATGAGGATCTGCACGGGCCGCTCGGGGTGGAGCAGCAGCGCCTTGAGCCGGGCCGCGTCGCGCAGCATGAGCGTGAGCCGCTTGTACGACGGCACCCGGCGGGCGAACCCGATCGTGAGCACGTCGGGGTCGAGGGCGTCGTCCACCCACGACAGCTCGGCCGCGCTGGCGCCGCGCTGGCGCCATGACTCGCGCAGCCGCCGCCTGGCGTCCAGCACGAGCCGCTCGCGCAACGTGCGCCGCACCCGCCAGATGTCCTCCTCCGGCACCCGTTCGACGGCGTCCCAGCCATTGGACGACTCGATGATCGACGGCACCTCGCGCTCGGCCAGCTCGAGCACCTCGGTGCTCACCCACGTGGCCGCGTGCACGCCGTTGGTGACGGATCCGATCGGCACTTCGTCGACGTCGAAGCCGCCCCACAGGCCGCCGAACATCTCCCGGCTGACCGCGCCGTGCAGCACGCTCACGCCGTTCGCGCGCTGGGCCAGCCGCAGGCCCATGACCGCCATGTTGAACACGGCCGGGTCGCCTTCGTCGTAGGTTTCGGCACCCAGCGCGAGGATGCGCTCGACCGGCACGCTGGCCGTCTCGTTGGTGCCGCCGAAGTACTTTTGGATGAGCTCGCGCGGGAATCTGTCGATGCCGGCGGGGACCGGCGTGTGCGTCGTGAACACCGTGCCCGACCTGGTGGCCTCGAGCGCCTCGTCGAACGACAGGCTGTGCTCGGTGACCAGCTCACGGATCCGCTCAAAGCCGAGGAAGCCGGCATGGCCCTCGTTGGTGTGGAACACCTCCGGCGCCGGGTGCCCGGTGATGCGGCAGTAGGCCCGGATGGCGCGTACGCCGCCGATGCCGAGCAGCATCTCCTGTAGCAGCCGATGGTCGGTGGCCCCGCCGTACAGCCGGTCGGTGACGTCGCGTGCGATCGGGTCGTTCTCCTCGACGTCGGAGTCGAGCAGCAACAGCGGCACCCGGCCCACGTTGGCCAGCCACACCTGGGCCAGCAGGTTCCTGCCCTCGGGCAAGCCGATCGTGATGTGCACCGGCGTGCCGTCCCGCTCCCGCAGCAGCGTCAAGGGCAGCCCGTTGGGATCGATCGGCGGGTAGCGCTCCAGCTGCCAGCCGTCGGGCGACAGCGACTGGGAGAAGTAGCCGTGCCGGTACAGCAGCCCCACTCCGATGATCGGCACGCCTAGATCGCTCGCGGTCTTGAGGTGATCACCGGCCAGGATGCCGAGGCCCCCGGAGTACTGCGGCAGCGCGGCGGCGATGCCGTACTCCGGCGAAAAGTACGCGATCGCGGCGGGGCCGGCGAAGCCCTCGGAAGAGGCGCCCGAGGCTCCCTGTCCCTCGGGGGGCGTGCGGGGGGCGGAGCCCGCAGCGGAGTCGGTCAGGGACTGGTACCAGCGCGGGGCGGTCAGGTAATCCCGCAGGTCCTCGACCGCGACATCGAGCAGACGCAGGAAGCGCCGATCGGCCGCCAGGGCCGCCAGTCGATCGCTCGACACCTCGCCGAGCAGCCGCACGGGGTCGTGCCCGACGGTCTCCCACAGCTCGGGATCCACCGAGCGGAACAGGTCGAGCGTCTCGCGGTGCCACGACCAGCGCAGGTTGAGGACGAGCTCCTCCAGCTGCTGCAGCTGCTCGGGCAGGACAGTGCGTACGGTGAATCGTCGGATCGCCTTCACGCTCGGTAACGCTAATCGGTACGCATCCCTGTTCGCGACAAAAACCCGCGCGTTGATCATCTCAGTTACCGAACAGTGCCGATTCGGATCGCCGAGGACGGTAGCGAAGCGACGGAAGAGACAAAAGCGGCCACGAAAACGACGAAATGGACGCGCCTGCCGGGACGACGCCGATCAGGCGCTTCGGCACGAAGTCCTGCCGCTCTCATCACGAAGCCGCGTCACGGCACGACTAACTCCCGTTTTGGACTGGCAAGACTGGTAATGGGGTGAGACATGCGGGTGGAGCCTGGCCAATCACATGCCAACAGCGATCATGACTTGACCGAAGTGGGCGCCGCGGCGGGTGGCTCGTCGGTACGGTGGCCAGCGATGATTGGACGCATACCGATTCTCGACGTCGAGCCGGTCGTCAACTGCGGTCGATGGCCGGCCAAAGCGGTGGTCGGCGAGAGCTTCGCCGTCTCGGCGACGGTGTTCCGCGAGGGGCACGAGATGCTCGGCGCCGGGGTGCTGTTGCGCGATCCGCACGGACGGGTGGCGCCGCTCGTGCACATGCGCGAGCTGGTGCCCGGCACGGATCGCTACGCGGCCGAGGTGACTGTCACCGAGACCGGTGAGTGGCATTTCAAGGTCGAGGCGTGGGGCGACCCGATCGCCCATTGGTGGCACGACGCCGAAATCAAGGTCCCCCGCGGCCAGGACGTCGGTCTCATGATGGCCGAAGGCGCCCGGTTGTTCGCCCGCGCCGCCGACGCCGTGCCCGTTCCCGCGGCCCGGGGGGGCGCCGCCGGCCAGACCACGCCGGGGCCGGCCGGCACCGGGGGCACCGGCACCGGGGGCACCGGCACCGGGGGCACCGGCACTGGGCGGGCCGGCGCACGGCAGGACGCGGCCAAATCGGCCGCGGAATCGGCCGCGGTCAGGGCGGCCACGGCGGCGCGCCGGACGCTGGCCGAGGTGGCCGAACTGCTCGAAGACCAGACGTTCACCGTGCAGTCGCGGCTCGAGGCCGCGCACCGCCCGGAGATCGTCGAGATCCTGCGCGAGTTTCCGCTGCGCGAGCCGGTCTCCGGCACCGACTGGTTGCCGGTGCGGGTCCACCGCGAGCGCGCGCTGTACGGGTCGTGGTATGAGTTCTTCCCGCGCTCGGAGGGGGCGTCCCACGACCCGCTGGGCCGGCGCGGTCCCACCTCCGGCACCTTCCGGACGGCGATGAAGCGGCTGCCGGCCATCGCCGACATGGGCTTCGACGTGATCTACCTGCCGCCGATCCACCCGGTCGGCGCGCAGTTCCGCAAAGGGCCGAACAACACCCTGCACGCCGGCCCGTACGACCCCGGGTCACCGTGGGCCATCGGCTCGCCCGATGGCGGTCACGACGCGATCCACCCCGAGCTCGGCACCATCGACGACTTCGACGCGTTCGTCGCCTACGCGGGCGACCTGGGCATGGAGGTCGCGCTCGACTTCGCGCTGCAGTGCTCTCCCGACCACCCCTGGGCGCGTGAGCATCCGGAGTGGTTCACCACGCGCGCCGACGGCACCATCGCCTACGCGGAGAACCCGCCGAAGAAGTACCAGGACATCTATCCGCTCAACTTCGACAACGACCCGGAAGGGATCTACCGGGCGGTCAAGCAGGTGCTCCGGCACTGGATGGACCACGGCGTGCGGATCTTCCGCGTCGACAACCCGCACACCAAGCCGGTCCGGTTCTGGGAGCGGCTGCTGGGCGAGGTGAACGAGACGGACCCCGATGTGATCTTCCTGGCCGAGGCGTTCACCCGGCCGGCGATGATGCACACGCTCGCAAAGATCGGGTTCCACCAGTCCTATACGTACTTCACGTGGCGCAACACCAAGAACGAGCTGGAGGAGTATCTGCGCGAGCTGTCGGGGGACGCGGCCAAATACATGCGGC
>CALAED010000112.1 GCA_937891035.1 uncultured Thermomonosporaceae bacterium
GCCGGAGCTGGCGGTGGTCTCGGCGGCGGTCCACGGCGCTGGCCCCAAGGGGGCCAAGACCTTCGCCGCGCTCCTGGACCAGCTGGCGACCATCGAGCCTGAACAGCGCGCAGGATACATTGACGAGGTGCTGCCGGGTGGCGAGCTCGACGGGGACGCCCGGGCGGGGGCCGACATCAAGGTATCGGAAAACGATACTGGAGATCGTATCGAATTCGGCGTGCGTTGGGCAGAATGGCGGTCGTGGCGAATCCTCTGCAGATCGCGGTGATCGGATCCGGCCCGGCCGGCATCTACGCGGCCGAAGCGCTCCTCAAGCAGGGCGGGCCGGACATCAAGGTCGACGTCCTCGACCGGCTGCCCACGCCGTACGGGCTGGTCAGATACGGTGTCGCGCCCGATCACAAATCCATCAAGTCCATCGCGAAGTATCTGCAGCGGGTCCTGGAGAGCCCTGGCGTGCGGTTCATCGGGTGCGTCGAGCTCGGCAAGGACATCACTTCGGCGGACCTGCTCGACTGCTACGACGCCGTCATCTACTGCACCGGCGCCATGGTCGACCGGCAGCTCGGCATTCCGGGGGAAGACCTGCCGGGCAGCGTCGCCGCCACCGACTTCGTCAACTGGTACTGCGGACATCCCGACGCGACCGGCTTGGAGTTCGATCTGTCGGTTGACGAGGCCGCCGTGATCGGCGTCGGCAACGTGGCCGTCGACGTCGTACGGATCCTCGCCAAGACCGCCGACGAGCTGCGCGAGAGCGACGCGCCGGAGTACGTCATCGAGGCGCTGGCCGACAGCAAGATCCGCCGTATCCACATGATCGGACGCCGCGGCCCGGCCCAGGCCAAGTTCACCACCAAGGAGCTGCGCGAGCTCGGCGAGCTCGAGAACGCCGCCGTGTCCGTCCGCCCTGAGGACATGGAGCTTGACCCGGCGTCCGCCGCACTTGAGGAGTCCGACCGGCACGTGCGCGGCAACCTCAAGGTGCTGCGCGGCTGGGCCGCGCTCGAGCCCGACGACCGGCCGCGCCGCCTGGACGTGCGGTTCTGGCTGCGGCCCGTCGAGATCCGCGGCGACGGCCGGGTCGAGGAGCTGCGCCTCGAACGCACCGCGCTCAACGATGACGGCCGAGTGACCGGCACCGGCTCGTATGAGGTGCTGCCCGCCGGCATGGTGTTGCGCTCGGTCGGCTACAAAAGCGTCCCGCTGCCCGGGGTGCCCTTCGACGAGCGCCGGTACGTCGTGCCGAACGATGCCGGCCGGATCATCGACCCCGACGGCGCTCCGGTGCCGGGAGAGTACGTCGCGGGCTGGATCAAACGCGGCCCCACCGGCGTGGTCGGCACCAACAAGTCCGACGCCGCCGAGACCGTCCGCTCCCTGCTCGCCGACCTGCCCGCCGGGCGCCCGCACGAGGGGAAAAGCATCGACGGACTGCTCGAGGAGCGCGGCGTCGCGTGTGTGACCTACACGGGGTGGCTCGGCATCGACGCGGCCGAGATCGCGCTCGCCGAGAAGCTGGGCAGGGGCGAACGGGTCAAGCTCGCCGGCTGGGACGCGATGCGCGCGGTCTGGGGGGCGTGACCCGCGGCGGCGGACCGGCGTCCCGTGGTCTCGGGGGAATGGACCCGCGATGTGTAGGGCGCCCGCGAGGGGGTGACGACCTCGTTACTCGCGCGCTACCGTGCGTCACGTGACGAATGGTACGGAGCGCGGCGGTTTGGAGCTGCTGGGATTTCCTCCGTCCGAGCGGCTGCCGCAATTGCGGTGGATCGGGCCGAACTACGCCGCTGTACTCGTCCACGACCTGACCAGCGGGCTGCTGCGTCAGGACCCGGGGACACAAGTCATGGGGGTGCGCTGCGACGACGAGCCCGTCGTGCGCACGTCCGACGACGCCGCAGGGATGATCCATGGGCTGGACGTCTCGTTCGCCCTCCAGGTGTACGTGCGCGACGGCCGCGGCCGGCTCTGGCGGCTGCGCGGGCGCTGGACGTACGTCGGCCGCGACCTCGGCACCGCCGCGGCCTCCCTGACGCACTACTGGGAACTATTCGACCTCGAAGGCGGCTGAGTGGACTGCTCACAGGGCGGCATCGCCCATGATCGGAAAGTCAGAAGTCCTTGATCCTCGCTTTGCCGCGCCGATAGCCTGACGCGGTCGGGGAGGAGGCGGGGTTCAGTTGCACCATCGACCGGTCTACCGTCCTGGGCTGCGCCGCAGACTCGGAAACGCCGTCAACGTCGCTTCGGCGTTGGCCGGCAGCGGCATCGTCAACCCGGGTCGGCCGGTGCGATTCTTCCGCCAGTTCGCCGCGCTGCACAGCTGGGGCACCACCCTTGCCGGGGAGTTCACCTCGGCCGCCGCCCGCGACCCGTACCGTACGGCCCTCGTCGACGACCGAGGCGACCTCACCTACGCCGAGGTCGCCGACCGGACGACGCGGCTGGCCGGCGCGCTGCGGCTGGACAGCCCGCGGCCCCGCATCGCCGTGCTGTGCCGCAACCACCGCGGTCTTGTCGAGACGCTGATCGCCGGGAGCAAGCGCGGCGCGGACATCATCTTGCTCAACACCGGCTACGGCGCCGGCCAGCTCCGCGACGTCCTCACCGAACTACGCGTCGACCTCATGGTGTCCGACGTCGAGTTCGCCGACATCGTCTACAAGGCACCGCAGTCCGCCCAGCGCGCCGTGGTGTGGGCCGACGCGCCCGGCGGCACCGGCCCAGAGCTTGAAGACGTCATCGCCGACGCGGTGCCGTGCAAACTCCGGCCCCCGCGCGTCCAAGGCCGCATGATCATGTTGAGTTCGGGCACCACCGGTCGGCCCAAGGGGGCACGCCGCCGACCCCGCCCCGGCCTGCGCCCGCTGGCCTCGATGTTGTCCCGCATTCCGCTGCGGGCGCACGACACCATGGTCATCGACGCGCCGATCTTTCACACCTGGGGTTTCGCGGCCATGCAGATGGGCTTCGCGATGCGCGGCACGCTGGTGTTGCACCGCAGGTTCGCCGCCGAGCAGACGCTGCGCGCGATCGCCCGGCACCGCAAGGTCGACCTGTTCGCGGCGCCGGTCATGGTGCAGCGCATCATGGATCTGCCACCCGAGGAGCTGGCCGGCTACGACACGTCGGCGTTGCGCGTCGTCGCGGTCAGCGGGTCGGCGCTGCCCGGCGACCTGGCCACTCGGTTCATGGACCAATTCGGCGACAAGCTCTACAACATCTATGGATCCACCGAGGCGTCGTGGGTGAGCATCGCGACGCCACGCGACCTGCGGACCCACCCCGGCACCGCCGGACGGCCGCCGCGCGGCACCAAGCTCGCCATCCTCAACGAGCGGGGCGAGCCCGTGCCGACCGGAGTACGCGGCCACATCTACGCGGGCAACGAGCTGATCTTCGAGGGCTACACCAGCGGCGCGCCCTCGGACATGCGCGACGGCCTGCTCGGCACCGGCGACCTCGGTCATGTGGACCGGTCGGGGCTGCTCTATGTCGATGGGCGGATCGACGATCTCATCGTCTCCGGCGGCGAGAACATCTTCCCCCGCGAGGTCGAGGACGCCCTGGCCCGCCTGCCCGAGGTCATGGAGGTCGCGGTGATCGGGGTCGCCGACGCCGAGTTCGGGCAGCGGCTGGCCGCCTACATCGTCCCCAGGCCGGGCTCCCAGATCGACGCCGAGCAGGTACGACGGTACATACGGGAGCGGGTCGCCCGCTACGCCGTCCCGCGCGACGTGAACTTCATCACCAGGTTGCCGCGCAACGCCACCGGCAAGGTGGTCGGCCGCTGGCTGACCCAGCAGGCGGCCGCGGCCGGCGACGCCGCCGCGGACGACGCCCGCGTGCCCGAAGGCCAGGTCGCCTTCTGACGCGGGACGGCCGCGCCGGATTCGCGCAGTCTGCGGTGCGCCGTGTCCGATGTCTTCAGAACGGCCGCCGTTTCTCTCAGCGGCCGGCTCCCGCCGCGAGCGCGGCCGCCGGGATCGGAGCCGCCGCCACCTGCGACGTGGGCAGCCGGACGGTGATCGCGAGGCCGCCACTCGGCCGCGGACGAGCGGCGATGGTGCCGCCATGCGCCCGGACGACCGCCCGTACGATCGACAGGCCGAGACCGGCGCCGCGGGCCGAGCCCACCCGGTCCCGGGTCAGCCGCCGGAACGGCTCGAAGATGGTCGCGGTGTCCGCCGCCGTCACCGTCGGGCCGGTGTTCTCGACGCGGACGTACGACCAGCCACCGGCCTCGCCCGTCAGCACCCACACCCGGCCGTCCTGGCGGTTGTACTTGATCGCGTTCTCCACCAGATTGGCCACGCACCGTTCGAGGAGCACCACGTCGCCGGTGGTGGGGGCGGCGGAAAGCGCCGAGGTGACCCGGACCCCGGCCCGCTCGGCCGCCGCGCCGAACTCGTCGATGGCGTCCTGGGCCAAGGCGGCCGCGTCGACCGGCGTCCGCCCGGACAGCTCCCGTTCGGAGCGGGCCAGCAGCAGCAGACCCTCGATCAGCCGTTCGTGCCGGGCCGTGGCGACCAGCAGCTTGCGGCCCAGCGCCCGGGTCTCGTCCGATGTATCGGGTTTGGCCAACTGGACCTCGATCACGGCGCGGTTGATGGCCAACGGCGTGCGGAGCTCGTGCGAGGCGTTGGCGATGAACCTG
>CALAED010000113.1 GCA_937891035.1 uncultured Thermomonosporaceae bacterium
GCCCCGGCGTTCTTCGAAGAGCAGGACATCAAGGTCGTGCCGCGCGGGCCGGGCTACTACGCGCTGGTCACGCACGCCGACGTGATCGAGGCGTCCCGCCGCCCGGCCGACTTCTGCTCCGGAAAGGGCGCGGTCAACATCCCCGACATGCCGCCCGACATGAACGAATACTTCGGCTCAATGATCAGC
This sequence comes from uncultured Thermomonosporaceae bacterium, assembly GCA_937891035.1. Taxonomy (GTDB): domain Bacteria; phylum Actinomycetota; class Actinomycetes; order Streptosporangiales; family Streptosporangiaceae; genus CALAED01. Next base: position 190 of record CALAED010000113.1, read on the forward strand.
ATGGACGATCCCCGGCACGCGCACATCCGGCGCATCGTCTCGCGGGCGTTCTCTCCGCGCATGATCCAGCGCTTCGAAGACCAGGTCCAGACCGTCGCCGCCCGCATTGTCGACGAGATCCTCGCCGACGGCCCGTCCGACTTCGTCCCGCAGGTCGCCGCCCGCCTGCCGCTGAAGATCATCTGCGACATGATGGGCATCATACCGGAGTCGGCCTATCAGACCGTCTTCGAGAGCTCGAACATTATCCTCGCCGGCGCCGACCCCGAGCTCACGCCGTCGGACGACTACATCGAGGTCGCGGGCCAGTTGCTCGTCGCCGGCCAGGCCATCAAGGACATCGTCGAGGATCTTGGCCGGTTCCGCCGCGGCAACCCCACCGATGACCTCACCTCGGCGCTCGTCAACGCCAACATCGACGGTGAGTCGCTCACCGACCAGGAGCTCGGCTCGTTTTTCATCCTGTTGGCGGTCGCCGGCAATGAGACGACCCGCAACGCCATCGCGCACGGGCTGCACCTGTTCACCGCCAACCCCGGCCAGCGCGAGATCCTCATCGCCGACTTCGAGCGGCACATCCCGGGCGCGGTCGAGGAGATCGTACGGTACGCCTCGCCGGTCATCTGGATGCGGCGGACGGCCACCCGCGACACCGAGATCAACGGCAACCCGTTCCGGGCCGGCGACAAGCTTGTCCTCTACTACTGGTCGGCGAACCGGGACGAGACCGTCTTCGACAGGCCCGACGTCTTCGACATCACCCGCGACCCGAACCCGCACGTCGGGTTCGGCGGTCCGGGCCCGCACTTTTGCCTGGGCGCGCACCTGGCCAGACGGGAGATCACGGTGATGTTCCGCGAACTGTTCACGCGGGTCCCCGGGGTCCGGGCGACCGGCGAACCCGATCGGCTGCTGTCCAACTTCATCAACGGCATCAAGCGTCTCCCGTACGACGTTTGACGACGAGACCGGGAGTTCACCGAAACCGCGAGTGAACAGCGCGATCAGCACCACCCCGGTACGCGGTTCAGCGAACCACCTGGAGGGACCCGACCAGCGTGTTGATATCGGGCAGGCTCGCGTACTTGGGCTGCGCGATCGACACCTCGAAGACCGCGGGCACCTGCCGGCCCGAGTTGACGGCCACGACGACGAGCGCCCATTCGGCGATGTTGTCGACCGGGTCACGCGTCCGTACGCGATACGCCGCCAGCCATGCGCTCCGCCCGCTCACCTTGAGCGGCTGCCCGGCGAGCGGGAGCATCTTGCCGCTGTAGGTCTCGGCCCACTTCGCCGCGTCCAGTTCCGCGGCCGCGCGCAGCCCGTTGGGTCCTTTGGCCGCCATCACGAAATCCTCGCGGAGCAGGTCGGAGTACGCCCCCGCCCACCACCGGAACTTGGGCTTGTCCACGCTCCATTCGATGCCGGCGCTGTGCGTCACCCCGGGGGCCTGCTTCCAGGGCCGGGCGAGTTTGGCGTACGAGAGCCCGGCGCTCCGGTCGACGATCTTGCCGATTATCCGGGAGGGCCGCCCCTTGAACCGCTTCAACGGCCCGGCCGGCGGCGCCGCCGGCTGCCAGGTGATCGCGGCGGACGGCACGGCGGAGGCGGCGATCACGGGGTAGGAGCCGGCATAGGGATCGGGGCCGGCCGGCGGCCGGTCCCGTGTCGCCGCCATGACCGCGGCCGCGATCACGACAGCGGAGAGCATAGCGGCGCCCGCGCCGATCACCACGCCGCGTCCGCCGCGTCCGCCGTGTCGCTCCGGCCGGCGGCGCCGCCCGTCCGGGGTCCGGACGGGTGGATGGGGCATGGGTGCGGCCACGGCTCAGACCACCTCGAACGACTTGATCCTCGACTTGATCCTCGACCCCTCGGTCTCTCGGCCGGCTCCTCGACCGCCGGCGCGGCGCCGGGACGCCACGAATCCCCGGCCCGAGGGATCCCTGGAACCGAAATGTACAGAATGCCGGCCGTGCCGGTGGCGATATCCACAGAGCGTCCGTACAGGTGCCGGGATCACGACAAGGTGTGCGATGGGGTGTGGACCACCGTGACCGTGCCCGTCGTGGTGAGGCCGATGACCTCCGCCCCGGTCCACAAGTAGCGCACGGTGCGCACGCCGCCGGTCGGGCCGGGGATCGTCGCCTTGACCAGCCGCCCCTCCTGCGCGCGGATCGTGAGCTGGGATGCCGGCTCGGCGAGCGCCGCGCCGGCATAGCGACCGCGGTAGAAGAAGAAGATGTTCAGACAGGGCAGTGTGGTGCCCTGGCACGAGGCCACGAAGGCGCGCAGCGGACCGGGCGGCTTCCGCGGCCGGGGCTTGCCGTACCCCAGTTGAGCGATCATCCGGGCGGCGGCCTTCCGGTTGAACACAGCCGACCCGTCGGCCCTGACGGCCGCGCTGGTCTGCGTCGGGATCACCGGCCGGCGTTGGGCCAGGTCCGTCGGGTTGTTGACGGCGCATCCCCCCGTCATCGCGCCAACCAGCACCGCCAAGGCGCAGACCGGCGTAGCGGCGCGGTGCCGGGCGCCACCGTCGCGGAGCATGACCACTTCCCGTTCGCTTCCCGTACGATCCTGGGACGCCGTGTTCGAGGCCCCATGTCCGGATGTCCGGTCCGCGCCAGGGTAACCGCGATCGCCGGTCGCCAGGGCCATCTTGCCACCGCGCGGGTGGCCAAGATCGGGCAGGGCGGGGCGGCCGGGGCGCGGTGCCGGGCGAGGCGTTCGCGGCGGTTGCCCTTGCGCTAGTCTTGATATATGCGAGTCAGGCTGCTCCTTAGCCGGCCGCGTTGACTCTTCGACGAGTCGACGCGGCGACCCCTCCTGTGTGAGGGGTCCTTTCATGTCCGGGGACCCCTGGGCCGAGGTTCTAGGGCGCCCGCATGATCTTCGAAGGCAGCCGATCTCGACCGTAGACAGGACCGGAGTAGCGACGTTGAGCACCGACGCACACACCCCCGAGGGGGCGGGCGCGCCCACGCCGGGCGATTCATACGACCCGCGGGCCATCCAGGACAAATGGCAAGCGCGCTGGGCTGAGCTGAATCCCTTCGCGGCCAGTGAAGACCCCGCCGACCAGCGGGAGCGCCGGTACGCGCTGGACATGTTCCCCTACCCGTCCGGCGATCTTCACATGGGCCACGCCGAGGCGTTCGCCATCGGCGACGTGGTGGCGCGGTACTGGTTCCAAAAGGGCTTCAACGTGCTGCACCCGATCGGCTGGGACTCCTTCGGGCTGCCCGCCGAGAACGCCGCGATCAAGCGCAACTCACACCCCGCCGAGTGGACCTACGACAACATTGAGACCCAGGCGGCGTCGTTCCGGCGGTTCGGGATCTCCTTCGACTGGTCGCGGCGGCTGCACACCTCCGACCCGGAGTACTACCGGTGGAACCAGTGGCTGTTCCTGCGCTGCTATGAACGCGGGCTGGCCTACCGCAAGGGCGGCCAGGTCAACTGGTGCCCGCAGGACCAGACCGTGCTGGCCAACGAGCAGGTCGTCGCCGGGCACTGCGAGCGCTGCGGGTCGCTGGTCGAGCGACGAATGCTGACCCAGTGGTACTTCAAGATCACCGAGTACGCCGACCGGCTGCTGGCCGACATGGACGGGCTGGACTGGCCGGAGCGCGTGCTGACCATGCAGCGCAACTGGATCGGCCGGTCCGAGGGCGCCGATGTCCAGTTCGAGATCGAGGGCCGCGCCGAGCCGGTCACCGTGTTCACCACGCGTCCCGACACCCTGTACGGCGCCACCTTCTTCGTGGTGGCCGCGGACGCTCCGCTGGCCGACGAGATCTGCGCCGCCGAGCGGCGGGCCGAGTTCGAGGCGTACAAGGAACGGGTCAGGCACGAAAGCGAGATCGAGCGGCTGTCGGCCGACCGGCAAAAGACGGGGGTCTTCCTGGGCGTGCACGCCGTCAACCCGGTCAACGGCGAACGCATCCCGGTGTGGGCGTCCGACTACGTGCTTGCCGAGTACGGGCATGGCGCGATCATGGCGGTGCCGGCCCACGACCAGCGCGACCTGGACTTCGCGCTTGAGTTCGGGCTGCCCGTCCGCGTCGTCGTCGAGACCGACGCGGACGACCCGGCCGAGTCGGGGGTGGCGACGCCGGGCGAGGGCAGGCTGATCAACTCCGGTCCGATCGACGGGCTGAGCAAGGCCGCGGCGATCCAGCGCATCATCGAGATCCTGGCGAACAAGGGGCAGGGCAAGGCGGCCGTCAACTACCGGCTGCGCGACTGGCTGATCTCCCGGCAGCGGTTCTGGGGGACGCCGATCCCGATCATCCACTGCGAGGCGTGCGGCGAGGTCCCGGTGCCGGCCGCCGACCTGCCGGTGCGGCTGCCCGACAACCTGCGCGGCGCCGACCTGGCCCCCAAGGGCATCTCGCCGCTGGCGGCCGCCCCGGACTGGGTCGCCGTGACCTGCCCCAAGTGCTCGGGTCCTGCGCGGCGCGACACCGACACGATGGACACCTTCGTCGACTCGTCGTGGTACTTCATGCGCTACTGCTCGCCGGGCTACGAGGACGGGCCGTTCGACCCCGCCAAGGTCCGCGACTGGATGCCCGCCGACCAGTACACGGGCGGCGTCGAGCACGCGATCTTGCACCTGCTGTACAGCCGCTTCATCACCAAGGTGCTGTACGACATGGGCATGATCGACTTCACCGAGCCGTTCAAGCGGCTGGTCAACCAGGGCCAGGTGATCAACCAGGGCGCCGCCATGTCGAAGTCGCTGGGCAACGGCGTCGATCTGGGCGAGCAGCTCGACCGGTACGGAGTGGACGCCGTCCGGCTGAGTATGATCTTCGCCGGGCCGCCCGAGGACGACATCGATTGGGCCGACGTGTCGCCGTCCGGCTCGGTGAAGTTCCTGGCCCGAGCGCACCGACTGGCCGGCGAGGTGGCGTCAGCCACCGGCGTCGACTTCTCGACCGGCGATGAGGCACTGCGCAAGATCACTCACCAGACGATCGACAAGGCCACCCAGCTGATCGAGTCGCATCGCTACAACGTCGCGGTCGCCCGGATGATGGAGCTGACCTCCGCCGCCCGCCGAGCCGTCGACACCGGCCCCGGTGCCGCCGATCCGGCCGTACGCGAGGCCGTGGAGACGTTGGCGATCATGCTGTCGCTGGTCGCGCCGTACACCGCCGAAGATATGTGGGAGCAGCTGGGCCATCCGGCATCGGTGGCCAAGGCCGGCTGGCCGGTCGCCGAGCCGGACCTGCTCGTACGCGAGTCGGTGACCTGCGTCGTGCAGGTCGGTGGCAAGCTCCGGGACCGGCTTGAGGTCGCGCCCGACATCGCCGAGGACGCGCTGGAGCGGCTCGCGCTGGGCTCGGCGAAGGTCCAGGCGGCGCTGGAGGGCCGTGCCGTCCGCAAGGTCGTGGTCCGCGCCCCCAAGATCGTCAACATCGTCCCCGCCTGATCGGGGCGGCGGCCGGGCCGCCGGAGCCCGCGGGCGTGCGCCGGCCGCGGAGTCAGTCGGCGCGGGGAGTCAGTCGGCCGAGAGCGCGGCGGCGTCGCGGTCGATCACCGCTTCGCTCATCCGGGAGAGGATCTCGTCGAGGATCGGTCCCGAGGTGGCGAAGTTGACGCGGGTGAAGCCCGCACCCCCGGGCCCGAACGGCGGGCCGCCGCTGACCAAAACCCCCGCCCGCTCGCGGAAGAACGGCACCGGATCGGGCCCGAGGTCCAAGGCACGGCAGTCGAGCCAGGCGAGGTAGGTCGCCTCGGGGAGGCGGCCGGTGACGCGCGGCGGCAGGGCGGCGAGCAGCCGGTGCCGGTTGCGGTCGAGCACGGTCATGACCTCGGCCAGCCAGTCGTCGGACTCCCGCCAGGCGGCGAGCGTCGCGACGACGCCGAGGACGCCGACCTCGCCGAACAAGAACTTCGGTTGGGCGGCGATGGCCTCGCGCACGTGGCGCTCGCCGATGTGCGCGACGGCGCAGCGGATGCCGGCCAGATTGAACGCCTTGGTGGCCGAGGTGACGGTGACGGTGCGCTCGGCGATCTCGGCGCCCAGTGAGGCGAACGGGAGGTGCGTCCCCGGCTCGTACACGAGGTCGGCGTGGATCTCGTCGGAGATCACGAGGAGATCGTGGGCGAGGGCGATCTCGGCCACCTCGAGCAACTCGGCACGGCGAAACGCGCGTCCCGTCGGATTTTGCGGATTGACCAGGAGCAGCACGCGGCAGCCGAGCCGCGCGATGTCGGCGGCGAGCCGGTCGGCGTCGAACCCCCAGCCATCGGCGGTCTCTAGCATCGGGATGGGCAGCAGCGGGCGGCCCATGCTCGCCAGCGTCTCCAGGAACGGCGGATAGGCGGGCACGTGAACCGCGACCGGATCCCCGGGCCGGGTGGCGACGTGCAGGATCACCTGCAGTGCCTGGTGCACGTCGGTGAACGTGCGGACGTAGGCGGGGTCGGGGGCGAAGCCGTAGCGGCGCTCCATGCGTTCGGCGAACGCCTCCGCGAGCCGCATTCCCTCGCCGGAGTCGGTCCAGATCGGGTAACCGAGATCGGTGTCGACGCAGCGAATGATGGCCTCGCGCACCCGCGGCGGGATCGGGAAGTCCATGTCGGCCACCCAGGCCGGTAGCACCCCCGGCTCGGCGACGGCCCACTTCATGCCCGTGCGCCCGCGCAGTTGGTCGAGGTCGAGATCATCGAAGCTCGGCATGGTCGGCTTGCTCCTGGGGTCGAGTCCGCGATCGGCTGATCAGCCAGCCAGATTCGTACCCACTCGCCCTGCGGGGCATCCGAGCCCGGCCGACGGGGCCGGTGAATGCGCCGGGCTCCGCTCAGACCTTGCGCAGGACCGCGACCACCCGCCCCAAAATCGTGGCTTCGTCGCCCGGGATCGGGTCGTACGACGCGTTTTGCGGCAGCAGCCAGACATGGTCGTCCGCCCGCTTGAACGTCTTCACGGTGGCCTCGCCGTCGATCATCGCGGCGACAATATCGCCATTGTCGGCGACCGGCTGCTGTCGCACCACCACCCAGTCTCCGTCGGCGATGGCGGCTTCGATCATCGAGTCACCGGTCACCTGGAGCAGGAAGTGGGTGCCTTCGCCGACGAGTTGTTTGGGGAGCGTGAAGATGTCCTCGACGGCCTCTTCGGCCAGGATCGGGCCGCCCGCCGCGATCCGGCCCACCAGCGGCACGTACGCGGGGGCCGGACGGGCGGCGACCTCCTCGCCGCCGGCCGTCTCATACGAATCGGGCAGCACTCGCACGGTGGGCTGGCCGGGCACCCGCACGGTGGGCTGGCCGGGCACCCGCACCTCGACCGCGCGCGGGCGGTTGGGGTCACGGCGCAGATAGCCCTTGCGCTGCAGCGTGCGAAGCTGGTGTGACACGCTGGACGTACTGGTCAGCCCGACCGCCTCCCCGATCTCGCGCATCGACGGCGGGTAGCCGCGCCGCTGCACCGAATCGCGGATCACCTCGAGCACCATGCGTTGGCGCTGGGTCAGCCCGGTCTCGTCGCTTGGACCGTCGGGCATCTCGTGCACCTTGTTCATCTGCCGCTCGCCTCCGGGAGCCGGTGGGCGGCGGCTTGCCACGGCGCGCCCGCACGCTCGCGCAGGCTCGCGGTGCGAGCGTCGCCGGCCGGTGCGGCGTGTCCGTAGGTATCGGCGCGCCGCTCCCGCGCGATCGCTCCCGCACGTCTTGGCCGCCCGGCCGCGGCCGTGCCCCGCGGCTCGATCAGTGTCCTCATGTGTCGCACTCGCCTCCTGCGTGCCTTGCGATTCGTCGCTCCCCGTCGTTGCAGGTTAGCGGTTCCAGAACGGATGATCAAACAACTGTTCGAGGAAAGTGCTCGCGTTTCGTCGGACCCTTGCGATACAACATCGTACAACCGTTCGATCGAACTTTCATTCGAAGATCGTCTGTGACCGCGAGGGAGGGGCCGGCAATGGGTGCGACCGCTCACGCCCAGGGGAGAGTACGACACCAAGGACGGCGACGCTCGCAAGGCTGCCGCGTGCCGCCGAATCGGTCCGCCGGGATTCGGCTGACGCGGCGCGGCCGGGTGGTGTTGATCGTCACGGTGGCGTTGGCCGTGCTCGGCGGGCTCTGGCTCGGCGCGGGTCGTGGAGCGCTGGCCGGGTCCGGGGACGATAAGGCCGAGCCCGGGTCGGCGGCCGACTCGGCCCGCGAGTCGGTGATCGTGGGCAGCGATGACACGCTGTGGGAGATCGCGACGAGGGCCCGCCCCACCATCGACCCGCGCATCACGGTGCGGCGCATCATCGACCTGAACAGCTTGCCCGACCCCATCATTCAGCCTGGTCAGCGCCTGTTGCTTCCCGGCGGTTAGCCCGGCCGCCCGCGACACGCCCGTGAGGTTGAACGTGACCAGGGTGTACGCGGTTGTTGATGTGCTCCGGGTTGCGTGCTCGCGCCCATCCCCGTACGGTTGACCACAACATCTAGTAGTTACATCGGTGTAACTTCACTAGAGGTTGTGCTCTCGTGGCGAGGCGTGAGGGCTGGACAAGATCCGTACCGGTGAGGGGGAAGGCGATGCATTGCCCGTTTTGCCGTAACCCCGACAGCCGG
>CALAED010000114.1 GCA_937891035.1 uncultured Thermomonosporaceae bacterium
AGCACGGTCTACTGGCGGTTGTCCAACGGCTCGGACCGGCCCGTGCGGCTGGCCGGCTCGGCGCTGCGCGGGGATTCGGCGGCCGCCGTCCCCGTCGCGGGCCAGGGCGCGTCGGCGTCCTCGGGGCTCCGCCTCGTCGCGCCGCCGGGCCGCACCACGTACCTGCCGCTCACCGCCGAGGCTCCGGGCTCGGCGGCGGCCGCGGGACACTGCCTGTGTACTCACCTGGGAGACCACGACCTCGCGCCGGGAGCGCGGCTCGCCGGGTTCACGACCTTCGGCCGCCTCCCCGACGACGTGACGTCGGTGACCGTCACGGCGCCCCGGTTCGGCACGTTCACCGGCGTCCCGGTGGCGCGCGGCCGGTTGCCGGGGGCGCGCGCCGATCCGAGCGGGTTCGCCGTCGATGGCGTCGAGCGGCTGCCGTACGCGACGGTGCTGCGGGTGCGGCGCGACCCGATCCAGCCGGGGCACGTCCTGGCCAGGCCGCAGCCGCTCGCCACCTCGCCCCAGACCCCGCTGGCGGCCGGCGAGATGGTGCTGGTCGACCCGGCGGCCCACATCTCCTACACCGCGCTGTACCGGGACGACGGCGGCTGCCTGTGCGCGGGCTTCACCGACGTCTACCCGGAGATCGGGGTCTATGTGTTCCCGCCGCTGCCGCCGTCCGTTCAAAAGGTGCGGGTCTGGTACACGGGCGGCCTGCCGGTCGACGACGTCGCCGTCGGCGGCGCGACCGTCGGCGGCGCGGGCGCCGTGCCGGGCGGCGCTCCGCACGCCTCCTGGCCGGCGCCCCGGCCCGGCCGGCGTGAGGTGACCGCCTATCCCCGCCACGACGAGACGATCTTCGCCGCCGTCGCCGACCAGAATGGCCTGCGCCGCGACCTGCGTTCCGGGCGGGCCACGGTCTTCTTCGACCTCGACTCGGCCACGGTGCGCCCGCCGACGCGTACGGCGCTGCGCGGGCTGGCCGCCGAGTTGTCGGCCCGCCCCGGTCTGCGCGAGATCCAGGTCACGGGCACCACCGATGGGGGCGGCGCCGAGGGCCACAACCTCGATCTGTCCGTCCGCCGGGCGCGCGCCGTCGTCGATCTCCTCGATCGCTGGATCACCAGGCCGGACGTCGCGTTCACCATCGTCGCGCGCGGCGAGCACGGCGCCGCCGAAGGCCATCCGAGCCCCGCCTGGCGCGCCCTGAACCGTACAGCGGTGATCAGCCCGGAGTAGGCTCGCCGGCCCCGGACCGCGGGCTCTCGGGAGAGAACACCTAGATCTGTGGGCCGGCGGCGCGGGCGCGTTCGACGTGCTGGAGCGCCTCGCGCAAACCGGCGAGCCACTCGTCGGCGTTCTTCCCGACGAGGCGCACACACCAGGCCAGCGCGTCGCTGCGGCTGCGGGCCACCCCCGCCTCGACCAGTGTGTCGAGCACACGCCGCTCGGGCTGGCGCAGTCTGGTCATCACGGGGACGGACAAGGTCGTGAACATCTCCCGGTGACCGGCCGATTCGACGCCCCACGAGACCTTGCGGCCGAAGTGGTGCTCGGCCTCCCTGGCGATCGCGATGCGCCGTTCTCTCGTATCCTCCCTGAACCGCCCGATCTGCCCCGAAGCGGCCGCCGCTCGCTCGGTGTCCGAAGCGTCCGAGCCGAGCGCGGGCGGCGGCAGCGTGCCGACGATCGTGATCTCCTCACGGTCATAAACGATCTCGGGCGGACCCTCGAACCAGCCATCGGGCAGCCGCCCGGAGAACCACCCGCAGAGCTGCTCGACCGCTTCAGTTGCACTCATGTAATCATAATTACAGCCTTGAGCCGGACTGCCAATCCTTGTCCCGCCAGTCGATCAATTTGACGGTTCCTCTTTTTTGAGAGCTAATGTCATTTGTGTCGAACTCCCATGAAGAACCCGTCGCGATCGGTCTTCAGCGCTGGCTGGTCCTCGGCGCCCTCGTCGTCGCCCTCCTCACGGTGAGCCTCGACCTCACCGCGCTGAACGTGGCCCTGCCCACCCTCGCGACCGCACTGCGCGCGAGCACCGGCGACCTTCAGTGGATCGTCGCCGGCTACACTCTCGCCTCGGCGATCTTGCTGGTGCCGGCCGGCCTGCTCGGCGACCGGTACGGGCGGAAGAAGATGCTGGTCGGCGGTCTGGCGGTGTTCCTCGCCGGGTCGGTGGCCGCGGTGTATGTCGAAACCCCCGGCGGCCTCATCACGGCCCGCACGCTGATGGGCGTCGGGGCGGCGGTCATCATGCCGCTGGCCCTGTCGGTCCTGCTGGTGGTCTTCCCCGCGGCGGAACGGCCGAAGGCGCTCGCCGCGTGGACCACCGCCTCGTTCGTCGGCCTTCCGCTCGGACCGATCGTGGCCGGATATCTGCTCGACCACTTCTGGTGGGGCTCGATCTTCTTCATCAACATCCCCGTCGCGGTCGTCGCGCTGGTCGCCTGCGTCGCGCTGATCCCGGAGTCCCGGTCGGCTACGGCCAGGCAGACCGACTTCGTCGGGCTGGGGCTGTCCATCGGCGGCCTGATCGCCCTGATGTACGGCGTCATCGAACAGCCGGAGCACGGCTGGGGCGACCTTCGGGTGTGGGGCCCGATGGTCGCCGGCGCCGCGGCCGTGGGCGCGTTCGTCGGCTGGACCCGCCGGACGCGAGCGCCGCTCATCGACCTCGAGTTGTTCCGTGACCGGCGGTTCGTCGGCGGCGTCGTGCCGAGCACCGTCATGACCTTCGCGCTCTTCGGGGTGCTCTTCGCCGTACCGCAGTACTTCCAGGGAGTGCTGGACGCCGGGCCGCTGGGCACCGGAGTGCGGCTGCTGCCGTTGATCGCGGGGCTGATGCTGACCGCCCGGCTGAGCCCGCGCCTGGTGGAGCGGCTCGGCAACCGCTTCGTCATCGTGGCGGGCGTGCTCGTCCTCGTCGTCGGAGCGCTCGCCGGCGCCGCCACCTCGGCGGACGACGGCTACGCCTACGTGGCCGGCTGGCTGGTGGTCATCGGGCTCGGCATGGGGCTCATGCTGCCCGCGTCGATGACCGTCGCGATCAGCGCCCTGTCCGCCGAGCGGGGCGGCGTCGGCTCCGCCGTGCTGCTGACCGTCCGCCTGGTGGGCGGCGCCTTCGGCTCGGCGGTGCTCGGCAGCCTGCTGTCGGCGAGCTACCGCGGGCACGTGGCGGTCGGCGGGCTGCCCGAGCCGGCGGCCGACGCGGTACGGCAGGGACTGGGCGGCGGCCTCGCCGTGGCCCAGCGGCTGGGCGATCCGGCGCTGCTCGGCTCGGTCCGCGCGGCCTTCGTTCACGGCATGGACGTGGTGCTGGTGGCCGGCGCCGGGCTGTTGTCGATCACCGCGATCATCACGCTCGCGCTGCTCCCCGCCCGCGCGGCGGAGCGTGAGGCAACACGCACCGCCGAGGGTGGCGGAGAATCGACGCATGAGCACCTCTCCGCTTGACTCGCTCGACCGTTCCTTCGACCGCCTGCCGCTGCGCGAGCGCAAGAAGCTGAAGACCCGGAGGGCGATTCAAGACCACGCCCTCCGGCTCTTCGCCGAGCAAGGGTACGACGCGACGACGGTCGAGCAGATCGCCGCGGCGGCGGAGATATCGCCGAGCACGTTCTTTCGTTACTTTCCGTCCAAGGAAGACTGCGTGCTCACCGACGAGTACGACCCGATCATGGCGGATGTCTTCCGCGCTCAGCCGACGGAGCTCAGCGCCATCGAGGCGCTCCGCGGGATGTTCCGCGAAGTGCTGAACCGCATGTACGCCAACGACAAAGAGCAGATCCTCGCCCGCATCAAGCTCGTCTTGTCCGTCCCCGCGTTGCGCGCACGCGGCTTCGACCTGATGCACCAAGAGTCGCTGACGATGTTCACCGAGCTGGTCGCCGAGCGATCGGGGAGGCCGGCCGACGACCCCCAGCTCAGGGTCTTCACCTGGGCCACGACGGCGGCGCTCGAGGCGTCGATCGTCACTTGGGCGAACAGCGACGGCACCCTCGACCTGCCGAGCCTGGTCGACGAGGCCATGTCCTTCCTCGCCGCCGGCTGCCCACTCTAAGACCCGCCCTAGGCCACGCGGGCGGCGACATGCGGGTTAACGCGAATGGCGCCCCGGAAGTTGGTGAAGTAGACCTGCTGGATCTTGACCACGTCGCCGGTACGCGGCGCGACCACCATCTTGCCGCCGCCGATGTAGATGGCGATGTGGGAGATGTAGCCGGGCGCCGTCGGGTCGTTGGCCCAGATCAGCAGGTCGCCGGGGCGGGCCTGCGCGAAGGGGATCCGCCACCCGGTGGTCGCCTGGTCGGCGGCGACCCGCGGCATCCGGATCCCGGCCTGGGCGAAGGCGTACTGCACCAGCCCGGAACAGTCGTACCCGCCCTCGGCGTCGGACTCGCCGCCCCAGACGTACGGCACGCCGAGCTTGGCTTGGGCCGCCCGGATCGCGACGGCGATCTGCTGCCCGCTCATCACCTGGCCGAGCCGGCCCTTGGGCAACCGCCCGGGCACCGGGGCGCCCCGGCTCGGCAGCCGTATCTCGGGGTTGATCTCGGCCGTCTTGGCATCCTTCGGCAACAGCTTCGCCAGGGACTTGCGCAGCTTGCCGGCGTCGGCCTTGGGCGCGCTGATGACGAGCGCGTTGGCGCTCGGCATGCCGAACGAACGCGCCGTGCCGTGCGAAACGACGGCGTCGACCTGGCTCATCCCCATGGTGGCGTACGCGCCGATCCGCAGCGGGCTCTGCCGCTGCCTGCCGCCGACCGGCACCATGCTGCCCAGCTTGACCCCGCCGTCTGAGCCGAACACGAACGACACTGCGACGTCGCCCGCGTAGATGTTGCGCCACAGCGCGTCGGACTCGGCCGTCGGCTTTGGCGTGTACGCGCGGAAGGTGGACGGGTCGACGCCGACCACCCCGACGCGTTTACCCGCCACGAGCGCCTGCGCCGCGTCGATGACCTCGACGCCACGCACGCCATCAACGCGGCGGACCCGGTCGACGAGCGCGGGCGGCAAGGTCTGTGCGGAGGCGACAAGCAGATCGGCGCTGAGCCGCTGGGCGAGCGGCGCGACCGCGGTCGCCGACAGGTTCACATGTTGCGCCGAGGCGACGAACTCGCTGGCGGGAACCTGGTCCGGTGCCTGTCGCGAGGATCGCTCCAGCGCGATTCCCACGTCGATCGCCAAGGTCGCGGCGAGGGAGGTACCGATGACCGTCGGGAGCACACGGCGGCTCGGCCTGCGCACAGTATCCACTCCTTGTATCGCCCGACCCTGCAACCACCCCGGTCACCGCCGGAGCCGACCATTGTGACGACTATGGCCTATTTAGGCGACGACAGTCCAGGCACCGGAGTTCCCGTTACTCATACGACGTTGACCCGCAATTGGCGACAAACAGGGACGAAATACCAGCGAGATGGCGACGAGTCACATGTTGACCTGCGATTTCATGCCGTCCGGAGCTCTTGCGCCAAATCCTCTGGGGTCGTGACCGGAAGGCGACAGGCGAAGTCGCGGCAGACGTACGCCGCCGGCGCCCCGTCGACGAGTCCGCGGCCCGCGAGCAGCGGCACCCCGGGCGAGCCGTTCGCGCCGCCGACGGTGACGACGGCGCCCGGCGCCGTCGTCAGCAGCGCGGCGCGATGCAGAGCGCGCGTCCTGTCGTCGTCGATCGGGCCTACGACGGCGACCTCCAGCGGACCGCCGGCGGCCGCCTCGGCCACCGCGAGACCCCAGCCGGCGAACCTCGGGTGTTGCCCGGCCAGCAGGGCGGCCGGGGCGAGCGCGGACAGCGCCGCCTCCCGGTGCCGCGCCGACCCGGTCAGGGCTGAGTAGGAAAGCAGCGCCCCGGCCGCGGCGAACCCGCCCGACGGAGTGGCGGCGTCGGTCGGGTCCTGCGGGCGGCGGAACAGTTCTTCGGCATCGTCGGCGGTGTCGTAAAAGCTTCCAGAACCGTCGGCGAACCGGTCGAGCACGGTGTCGAGCAACCGCCCGGCCGTGGCCACATGCGCCGGGTCGCCCGTCACCGCGTGCAGCGCGAGCAGGCCCTCGGCCACGTCCGCGTAGTCTTCGAGCACGCCCACGTTGTCGCCCGGCACACCGTCGCGCGAGGTTCGTACCAGCCGGTCGGCCGACGTGTGCACGTCGGCGATCAGGCGCGCGACCGCACCGGCCGCCTCGATCAGATCGGGCCGGTCGAAGAGCGCGCCGCACTCGGCCAGCGCCGCCATGGCCAGGCCGTTCCAGGCGGCCACCACCTTGTCGTCGCGGCCGGGTGGCACCCGCCGCTCCCGCGCCGCCAGCAGCGCCGCGCGAATCCGCCGGTAGGCAGCCGGGTCCTCGGGGTCGGCGGGCAGTTGCAGCACGGACGCGCCGCGCTCGAACGTGCCCGCCGCGGTCACCTCGAACATCGTGGCGGCGTCGGCCCCGTCAGCCTCGCCGAGCACCTCGGCCAACTCGGCGGGAGTCCAGACGTAGTACTTGCCCTCTTCGCCCTCGCTGTCGGCGTCCAGCGCCGACGCCAGGCCGCCCTCGGCCGTACGCAGGTCGCGCAGCATCCAGTCGCACGTCTCAAGCGCGATCCGCCGCCCCAGCGGGTCGCCGGACGCCCGCCACCAGTGCGCGTAGACGCGGGCGAGCAGCGCGTTGTCATAGAGCATCTTCTCGAAGTGCGGCACGACCCACCGGTCGTCGACCGAATAGCGGGCGAACCCGCCGCCGAGCTGGTCGTAGATGCCGCCCCGCGCCATTGCCTGCATCGTGTGCGCCGCCATGTCGAGGCCCTGGCCCGTACGGGCGTGGTGGCGGAGCAGGAACTCAAGCACCATCGACGGCGGGAACTTCGGCGCGCCGCCGAAGCCGCCGCGCGTCGTGTCGTAGGCCCGCCTGAGCGTCTCGGCCGCGGCGTTCAGCTGCTCGTGGCTCGGAGGTTCGCCGGCCGGCCGCGGCTCCCGCGCGCGGGAGGTGAGCGCGGCGACGACCTGCTGGCCCTGCTGCACGACGTCTTCGTGCTGCTCGTCCCACGCGCGGCGCACCGCCCGCACCAGGGTCTGGAAGTGCGACCGCGGGAAGTAGGTGCCGCAGTAGAACGGATGGCCTTCCGGCGTCATGAACACCGTCATCGGCCAGCCCCCCTGGCCGGTCAGCGCCTGGGTGGCCTCCATGTAGACCGCGTCCACGTCCGGCCGCTCCTCGCGGTCGACCTTGATGTTCACGAACAACGAGTTCATGAGCTGCGCGGTCTGGGTGTCTTCGAAGGACTCGTGGGCCATGACATGGCACCAGTGGCAGGCCGCGTAGCCCACGCTCAGCAGGATCGGCACGTTACGGCGCCGCGCCTCGGCGAACGCCTCCTGCGACCAGGGCCACCAGTCGACGGGGTTGTCGGCGTGCTGGAGCAGATACGGGCTGGTCGCGTCCTTGAGACGGTTCATACTTCCGATCCTGCCCCACGCGACGGTCTCATCCACGTTTTCGGGCGCCGATTCGCACAAATGTTCACTACGCTAAGTCGCCACCCAAACACGTTGTGCCCCCCACCCTCGGAGGGAATGATGGCCCTATGGCCACAGCTCTCGCTCAATCCGCCACTCCGCCGACCGCCGACGACCCCCGGCAAGAACTCGAAGAGATATACCGGCATCTATGCGGGCGCGATCCCAAGAGCCGGGTCGAGATCATCGCTGACCGGGTCGTGGTGAGTCCCTTGCCCACGTGGTCCCACGAATTGGTCATCTTCCGCCTGATCAAGCTCCTCATGGCGGTCGTCGGTGAACGCGGTTGGTCCCTGTCAGGCAATATTTCGCTGTTCCTTGGCGCCCAGCGCGATCGGTACAAACCGGACCTCACGGTCGCACCTGAGGATCCGCCGATGTGGGGAGACGACCACATTCATGGTGACGCGACCGTTCTGGTCGTCGAAGTGGTCTCTAGGAGCAGCGCCGCCGACGATCACAACGTCAAGCTCAAGGGATACGCGGCGGCCGGGGTGCCGTTGTGCCTGGTGATCGACTGCTTCGCCGGCACCGTGCGGCTGCTGTCCAAGCCGAACCCGCAGACCGAGCGCTACGAGTTGCGGCACGAGGTCCCGCTCGGCAAGGCCATCGAGCTGCCCGAGCCGTGGAACCTGACGCTCGACACGGGCAAGCTGACCGACTGATGGATCCGCTCACGGCACCGGCGCTGGCCGCCGTCTTGGCCAGGATCTTCGATGGCGCGGTCAATGAGGTGGGCAGACAGACCTGGACGGCCCTGACCGGGTTGGTGCGGCGTGCGTTCGGCGGCCGGGATCGATCACGGCCGATGCGCGCGGTCGCCGAGCTGGAACGACATCCGGATGATCCGGCCAAGATCACCGAACTCGCCGCCGCGCTGGCCGCCGCGGCCGACCTCGACCCTGACTTCGCCGCCGATCTGCGCCAGTGGCTGGCGGACGCCGGGTCGACGAGCGGCGACGTCACCAACGTCATCGGCGGGTCCGCCCAGATCCACGGCGCCGTCGTGCAGGCCCGCGACATCCACGGCTCGATCACCTTCGGCGACCCGGACGCTCGTTAAATGGGTTCTACGACCGTTAAGCCCGGCGAATCCAAACGGCGTTCGGGGGAATTGGCATAAATTGTCCGATATCTGCCCTCGGTGACGAAGAAGTGTTGCGCGCTCCGTTCGGTCCCGAGTCGTTATAATCCAAGCAGGAGGGGAGTATCCCCAGCGGCAGTCTCGTCAGCACGGTCGGTCAGACCCATCACGATCGAC
>CALAED010000115.1 GCA_937891035.1 uncultured Thermomonosporaceae bacterium
CCCGCCTCAACGACCATGTCCGGGCCGGTCTGCACGACGCGGCCGACGCCGTTATCACCCAGGTCGAACGCGCCCTCGCCGGCGCGCACGCCATCGAGGTCCGGCTCAAAACCGCCGGCAGTCCCGCGCTGACGGCGGCGCTGGCCGACATCCGCGGCCAGCTGGGCGCCTTGATCTACCCCGGATTCGTCACCGCCACCGGGTGGGACCGGCTGCCGCACCTGGAGCGCTACCTTCGCGCGATCGAGCGCCGGCTCGACCGGCTGCCCGACAACCCGGGCCGCGACCGCGACCTCATGCGGCAGGTCCAGGCACTGCAGGCGGACTACGAACGCCTGCGCGACCGGGCCGCGAACGGCGCCGCCGATCCCCGGCTGCAAGACATCCGCTGGATGCTCGAAGAACTGCGGGTCAGCTTCTTCGCCCAGCAGCTCGGCACGGCCTACCCTGTTTCGGAAAAGCGCATTCGCAAGATCATGGCGGACCGCTCCGCGCCCGTGGTGGGGTGATGGGGGCTGGACAGTGGAACGGGATTCTGTGGACAATCCCGTTAGCCACGGTCCGTGAGGCCGGTCACGGACGGGTGAGGCCGCGAGGACTGGTCCGGCTCCAGTCGTCTGGATCGCGAGAACCCAGATGACGCAGGGCATCGCGGTAAGTAGAGTGACCAGTCGCGGGCGCTGCGTGAAGGTCTGCCCGTGGCGTGATCACCGCGTTCCCGGCCACATGTCACTGAGAGGTGCACACATGGAGGGGCGTGCTGGCCTGTCCCCGAAGGGGACGCCGCCGTTGATCGGTCGACAGCACGTTCTCCAGGTGTTCGACGAATGCCTTACCGCGGTCGCGAGGGGATCGTTTCAGTTCCTCGGCCTGGTCGGCGAGCCGGGCGCCGGCAAGACGCGGCTGCTCGCCGAGCTGGCCACGGCCGCCGATGCGCACCGGCTTCCGGTGCTGTGGGGCCGGGCGGCCGAATACGAACAGCAGATGCCGTTCGGCATGGTGATCGACGCCCTCGACGACCATCTGGAGACCCGTGCCGAGCGGCTGCCCGATACGCTCGGGCCGGCCGCGATGCGGTCGCTGGCCTCGGTGTTCCCCTCCTTGTCGGCCGCGCAGCCGCCCGGCGAGGCCGAGGTCGACACCGACCACACCGGTCTGGCCCGCTACCGGCTATACCGCGTGATCCGGCAGCTGCTCGACGAGTTGGCCAGGCCGTCCGGCGTCGTGCTGATCCTCGATGACGGGCACTGGGCCGATGACTCATCCGTCGAGCTGCTCGATCATCTTGTCCGCCATCCCGTCCGCGGCAAGGTGCTGATCGCGGTCTCCTACCGCCCGGCGCAGGTCTCCTCGCGGCTGGCCACCTTGGTCGAGTCCGCCGTGCAGGCCCCGGGCAGCCAGGGCCGGCTGGTGCCGGTGGGGCCGTTGAACGAAGCCGAGGTGGCGCAGTTCCTCGGTCCGGCCGTGAGCCGATCGCGCCGCCGGGCGCTGTATGAGGCGAGCGGCGGCAACCCGTTCTATCTGGAGGCGCTGAGCCGCATCGGTCAGCGCCAGCCGTCGATTCCCGTCGGCGAGGAGGAGAGCGAGCTGCCGCGCGCGGTGCAGGCCGCGCTCCAGGTCGAGCTCGACGCGCTGTCTCCCGACGCGCTGTTGGTGGCCCGGGCCGCGGCGGTCGCCGCCGACGAGTTCGAACCCGGCCTGGCCGCGGTGACGGCCGAGATCTCCGAGGAGGCGGCGCTTGCGGCGATCGACGAGCTGGTCGCCCGCGACGTCGTACGACCCGCCGGGTCCGCGGGACGCTTCGTCTTCCGCCACCCGCTCGTCCGGCACGCCGCCTACAACTCGGCCGCGGCCGGCTGGCGGCTGGGCGTGCACGCCAGGATCGCCGCCCACCTGGCCGAGCTCGGCGCGCCGGCCACCGCTCAGGCGCCGCATGTCGAACGCTCGGCCCGCCTCGGCGACCAGGCGGCGGTCGACACGCTCGCTAAGGCGGCCCGGTCGGTCTCGGCCCAGGCGCCGGCCACAGCGGCGCACTGGTTCACGGCCGCACTCCGGCTGATACCCGGCGACCGGCGAGAACGGCCCGAGCTGATGCTGGAGCTGGCCACCGCCCAGGCCGTGAGCGGCCAGATACCCGAAGGCCGCGACACCGCGCGGGAGACGCTGCGGCTGCTGGCGCCGGACGACTTCGTCCGGCGGGCCCGGGCGGCCCGTATCTGCGCGATCATGGAACGGATGCTCGGCCGTCCGCATCAGGCCCGTACCGTGCTACTGGACGAGCTGCATCGGATCTCCGACCCGCGCTCGCCGGCCGCGGTGACGCTGCGGCTGCGGCTGGTGGCCGACAACCTGGTCCGCAGCGACTTTCGGGCCGCGCAGGCGGTCTTGGACCTCATGCCGGACGACGCTCCCGGTTGGGCGCCCAGTCTGCGCATGGCGACGGCCGGGCTGCGGCCGCTGCCGGCGCTGGCCGCCGGGCGCTTCACCGACGCGGTCAGCCACATCGACATCGCCGTCGCGCTGATCGACGCTGCCCCCGACGAGCACCTCGCCGAGTGGCTGGACGTGATCAATTGGCTGTGCTGGACCGAGACCATGATGGGCCGCCACCAAAGCGCCAGGCGCCGCTTCGAGCGCGCGCTGGTGATCGCCCGGTCCACCGGCCAGAGCTATCTGGTGCCCTACCTATTCGCCGGGCAGGCTCGCTGTCTGGTCATGCTCGGGAGACTGCCCGACGCGGTGATCGCCGCCGAAGAGGCCGCCGAGGTCGCCAGGGTGCTGGGCACCGGGCAGGAGCTCGTCATGGCCCTGATCCAGCAGTCCCTGGTCGCCAGCTGGATGGGCGACGACGACGAGGCCCTGCGGCTCGCCGCCGAGGCCATGGAAAGGTCCAAGGACACCGTCGAGTGGTGGGGTGCCATGGCGCAGTACGCCCGCGCGCTGGCACTGATCAACGCCGGGCAGACCGACGCGGGCGCCGGCCAGATGATGGCCGCGTGTAACGGCTTCCGCTCGCCCAAGCTGGACCCGGCCACGCTGATGTCGTGCTGCGAGCTCATGGCCAGGACCGAGGCCGAGCGCGACCGGCCCGAGCAGGCCGCGCAATGGGCGCGGCGCGCCGGCAAGCTGGCCCATCCCGGGGTCGAGGCCAGCATCGGGCTCGCCCAGCTGACCCAGGCACACGCCGACCGGCACAGCGATCCGGGTAAGGCCGGCGACCGGGCGAGGGAGGCCGCCGAACGGCTCAGGGGCGCCGAGCTGCGCATCGACTACGGCCGGGCCAAGCTGACCGCCGGCCTCGCCTACGCCGAGGCCGGCGAACGCAATGCGGCCTTGGAGGAGCTGCGCGCCGCCGCGGAGATCTTCGCCGCCTGCGGGGCGCGCTCGCTGCACGCGCAGACCGTACGGGAGCAACGGCGACTGGGGGTGCGCGTGCACACGACCACCAGCCGGAGCACCGGACCGCACGGTCTGTCCGGGCGGGAGTTCGAGGTCGCCGCCCTAGTGGCCGAGGGGTGCACCAATCATCAGATCGCCGAGCGGCTTTTCATCAGCGATCGCACCGTTGAGACCCATTTGTCGCGGATCTTCGCCAAGCTCGGCGTCAGCTCCAGGGTCGGTGTGGTGAGCGCGCTGAGCCAGCGGGACCGCGACTGACGGACCCCTCGTCGGCGAAAGTGCGGGCCGACCCCGAACCCATCTGCCGGACTCGTACGTCAAAGGCAGGGTTTTCCACGACAGATCGAAACGCCACATCTCGGCATGATTGGACCTGCGCAGCTTGACGACGCATCCAAGAACGGAGGGCACGATGGGGACGAGCATCCCGCGGTTCACGCTCGAAGGCGTGACCGAAACCGACATCTCGATGCATCCGTTCACGACGGATGACGGTCTGGGCCTTTACCTGACCCGCTTCAACCGCGCCGCCAGCGACGACGTGGTGCTATTGCTGCACGGGCTGACCGCATCGACCGACATGTTCATCATGCCGGAGCACCGCAACTTCGTCAGCTACCTGCACGACAGCGGGTTCACCGACGTGTGGTCGCTCGACTTCCGGATGAGCAGCCGCTTCCCCTACGACACCGAGTGCCACCGGTTCACCTTCGACGACATCGCCCACTACGACTTCCCCGCCGCGCTCACTGAGCTGCGCCGCCACATCGGCGACCGGCGGGTGCACGTGGTCGCGCACTGCACCGGCTCGATCGCGTTCTCGATGAGCCTGTTCGGCGGCGCCGTCGACGGCATCACGAGCTTCGTGTCCAACAGCGTGTCGCTGACCCCGACCCCGCCGAGATGGTCGCGGATCAAGCTTCGCTTCGGGCCCGCGTTCAACGAGTACGTGCTCGGGCTGCCGTTCGTCGACCCGCGATTCGCCAACGCCGCGCCGTTCAGCCGCGGCTGGATGCTGTCGCGCTTGGTGTCGCTGTTCCACCGCGAGTGCGACGTGCGCTCCTGCCACATGATGAGCTTCATGTGGGGCAGCGGCCGCCCCGCGCTGTTCCAGCACGAGAACGTGCTACCGGTCACCCACGAGCGGATGGCCGACCTGCTGAGCGCCACCGGGATGCACTACTACCGGCACATTCGGAAGATGGCCAAGGCCGGGCACGCGGTGCGGTATGACCCGTCCGACCCCCGGCACGCCGACCTTCCCGACGACTATCTCAGCAACGCGGCCGAGGTCACCACGCCGATCCTGTTCCTCGCCGGGGACCAAAACCACGTCTTCCCGGGAGCGAACGTGCTTTGCTACGAGCTCCTCGAGAAGGTCACGCCGGGCCTGCATGAGCTCGAGATGCTGCCCGGTTACGGGCACATCGATCCGTTCATCGGCAAGAACTCGCATGTCGACGTGTTCCCGAAGGTCGTGGACTTCCTCAAGCGGAAGGCGGCCTGAGGTGGCCGGCAGCGAGCACGCCGACGCGGTGGTCGTCGGCTCCGGATTCGGGGGTTCCGTCGCCGCGTACCGGCTGGCCCAGGCGGGCCAGTCGGTCGTGGTGATGGAGCGCGGCCAGGCCTACCCGCCGGGCGCGTTCGCCCGTACGCCCGCGCAGATGGGGCGGGCGTTCTGGGACCCGAGCGAGGGGCTGCACGGGCTGTTCGACGTGTGGACGTTCGGCGGCTCGGGCGGTTTCGACTCGGTCGTGTCCAGCGGTCTTGGCGGCGGTTCGCTGATCTACGCCAACGTCTTGTTGCGCAAGGACGAGAAGTGGTTCGTGCACGAAGAGCCGGTACCGGGCAGCGGGTATGAGTCCTGGCCGGTCACCCGGAGCGATCTCGACCCGCACTACGACGTGGTCGAGCGGATGCTGGGCGCCACGCCCTATCCGCTGGACCGGCCGGCGTACGCGGACACGCCCAAGACGCACGCCATGCAGGACGCGGCCGCCGAGCTGGGCCTGGACTGGCGGCTGCCGCCGCTGGCGGTCAGCTTCGCGTCGCGGCCCGGCGCAGAACCCGGCCTCGGACTGCCGATCGTGAATCCCGACTACGGCAACCTGCACGGCGTCAACCGCAGGACATGCACCCTGTGCGGCGAGTGCGACTTCGGCTGTAACCAGGGAGCGAAGAACACCCTCGACCACACGTACCTGTCGGCGGCCAAGCACCACGGGGCCGACATCCGGGTCCGGCATGAGGTGCGGGCGATCCGGCCGCGGCGGCGCGGCGGGTATGAAGTGGACTACGTCGTCCATGACCCGGCGCGCGAGGGAGAGGCGTACAACACCCGCAAGCTTCCGGTGCGCACGATCGGCTGTGACCGGCTGATCCTCGGCGCCGGCACGTACGGGACGTCGTACCTGCTGCTGAACAGCCGCGCCAACTTCCCCGGGCTGAGCAAGGCGCTCGGCACCCGCTATTCGGGCAACGGCGACCTGCTCGCCTTTCTGTTGCGGGCGCACGACCGCGACCGCACCCGGCCGCTCGACGCGAGCCGCGGGCCGGTCATCACCAGCGCGATCCGGCTGCCGGACGAGCTGGACGGCATGGGCGCCACCGGCCGCGGCGCCTACATCCAGGACGGCGGCTACCCCGGCTTCGTCGGCTGGATGGTCAACAGCGCCGATGTCAGCCACGAGATCGGCTGGGTCATCAAGTTCATGCTCAAGAAGTTCCGCGAGTTCGTCACCCACGCTCCGGACACCAACCTGTCCGCCGAGCTGGCCGAGCTGATCGGCGAGGGGGCGCTGTCGGTCAGCTCGCTGCCGCTGCTCGGCATGGGGCGGGACGTGCCCGATGGCGTGCTGCGGCTGGAGGACGGCCGGCTCGACGCCAAATGGACCACCAAGACCAGCGCGGCGCATTTCGAGCGGCTGCGCAAGACGATGCAGCGCATCGCCGACGTGCTCGGCGCCGATTACGCCGACAACCCGATGTGGTTCCGCAAGCGAGTCATCACCGTGCACCCGCTCGGCGGCGCGCCCATGGGGGCCCACCCCGATGTGGGGGTCTGCGACGGCTACGGCGAGGTGTACGGGTTCCCGGGGCTCTACATCGCCGACGGCGCGGCGCTGCCCGGCTCGGTGGGCGCCAACCCGTCCCTGACGATCGCGGCGCTCGCGGACCGGATGGCCACGCGCCTGCTGGAGACCAAGGAGCTCAGGGGGGGAACAGCCGGGGGAACTGGCGGGGGAATGAAGACGGGGGTCGGACCGGTATCGGCCGGTCCGGTTCGGGGGACGGGGGACGGCGCGGCGTGCGACCCGGAGTTGGGGGACGCCGGACGCACGTCGTTGTCGTTCACCGAGGAGATGAAGGGGTTCTACGTCACGGGCGAAAGCAACCCGGGTGGGGCGGAGCTCGCCGAGCACCGCGAAAGGTTCGCCTTTTGCCTGACGATCACAGCCGAGGACGTGGATCGGTTCTTGACCGAGACCGAGCACACGGCCAAGGCAGAGGGATGGATTGACGCCGCAGCTTGCGGGGGCCGGCGTCAGATCGAACGGGGCTGGTTCAATCTGTTCGCGCCGGCCGGCGCACCAGATCGCCGGTTGATGAAGTACCGGTTGTACTTCACCGACGGAGCGGACCAGCCCCGTACCCTCTCGGGCTGGAAGAACGTCCACCATGGTCCGCCCACGCACATCTGGCCGGACACCTCGACCCTGTTCTTCCGCGTCCTGGCCGGGCACGTGTCAGAAGGCGAGGACGAGCGGGCCCGCGTCATCGGCGCGGGGACCCTGCACATCGAGCTGACCGACTTCGCGCGGCAGCTCACCACCTTCCGCACCTCCGGTCCGCATCGCTTCTCGGCGCTCGCCCGGTTCGGCAAGTTCTTCGCCGGCGAACTTTGGGACGTCTACGGGCCAGACCACGACAACGACAACGACACCATCTGAGCCAACGCGGTAACGCACCTCTATCACGGTCGCGCCCCGAGCGGATCTTCCGCTCGGGGCGCGGACGTCACCGCGGTTCGAGGATGACCACCGGGATCTCCCGGTCGGTTTTTTGCTGGTAGCCGTCGTAGTCGGGCCAGACGGCGGTCATCTTCCGCCACAGTGCGGGCTTTTCCGCGGCGGTGGCGGTACGGGCCCGCGCCGGCGTACGCTCGCCCCGCACCTGGACCCCTACGTCGGGGTTCGCCTGGAGGTTGAGGTACCAGTCCGGCGGCGTGGCGGAGCCGCCTTTCGACGCCACGACCAGATAGGCGTCCCCCTCCCGCTGGTAGATGAGCGGGGTTACGCGCTCCTTGCCGGACTTGCGGCCGACCGTGGTCAGCAACAGCACGGGAACGCCGGGGAGCCAATCGTGGCCTTCGCGGCCGTCGGTCTCAATGTAGCGCCTGACGTGTTCCTCGCCGAAGAGCATCTGCCGTCCTTCCAGGGCTCATCGTGGACCCCCGATATTAGGCCACGTCAAGGGCGAAAGACAACGAAAAACATGGTAAGTTCGGCCATTTTCTCGGCTGTCGTCCCGGCGTATAAGTAGGGTAGCCGCCATTCGCCTGCCCTTCTTGGAGAGCCGATGCGCATTCCCCGCCTGTTCACAATCGGCATATTTATGACAACTCTCATCGGCGGCTCTGTCGCCGCCGCGGGCCCGGCCGGTGCCGCCACCGTCCGTTATGTAGCACTCGGCGACTCCTATTCATCGGGGCTCGGCGCGGGCAATTACGACCCGGCGAGCGGTAGCTGCAAGCGCAGCCCCAACGCCTACCCGGCGAGGTGGGCCGCCGCCCACTCACCGGCCTCGTTCAGCTTCCGGGCCTGCGCCGGGGCGCGGACCACCGACGTGCTCAACGGTCAACTGGGGCCGCTCAACGCGGACACCACACTGGTGAGCATCACCATCGGCGGAAATGACGCCGGATTCAGTAATGTGATGGAAACCTGCGTTCTCGGCTCCGATTCCGCATGTTTGACGGCGGTGGCCGGCGCTCAGGCATTTGCCCAAAATACCCTGCCCGGCCGGCTCAACAACCTGTTCTCCGCGATCAATTCGAGGGCACCGTCGGCGCACGTCGTCGTGCTCGATTATCCACACCTTTACATGATCACCAACGTGTGTGTCGGGCTCAGCAACACCAAGCGCACCGCGCTCAACAACGCGGCCGACACGCTGGACACCGTTATCTCCAAGGCGGCCGCCCAGGCCGGTTTCGCCTTCTCCGGCGTACGGGACGACTTCGCCGGCCACGAGCTGTGCTCCGGCGACGGCTGGCTGCGCTCGGTGACCATTCCGATCGGCGAGTCCTACCACCCGACCGCCCGCGGCCACGCCCTGGGCTACCT
>CALAED010000116.1 GCA_937891035.1 uncultured Thermomonosporaceae bacterium
GCGGGCGATGGTTGCGAGCGGCGCCCGCCCGGTCCTTGCGGGCCGTGACCAGGGGCGGCTGAACGCGCTGGCTGCCCGGTTCGCTCAGGCGGGCGACGGGACAAAGCTCGAGACGGCCGTCGCGGGGACACAGGGACCTGGGCCACTGCGGCAACTGCTCGATGCGGGCGACGTGCTCGTGTCGACCGCTGGACCATTCTTGAAGATCGGCCGGGCCGCCGTGGCGGCGGCCGTGGACGCGGGCGCGATATATCTGGACTCCAGCGGTGAGCCACCGTTCATCCGCCAGGTGTTCGAGGAATTCGGCCCCCGCGCGGAACGGACCGGTGCCGTGCTGCTGACCGGGTTCGGCTACGACTACGTGCCGGGCAACCTCGCGGGGGCTCTGGCGCTTAAGGCCGCCGGATCTGCCGCGACCCGGGTGCAGGTCGGCTATTTCGCGCCCGGAAACATCCGGGAGGGGACAAGCGCGGGCACTCGCGCGTCAGCGGCCGGCGTGCTGCTCGAACCCGGGTACGCGTTCCGCGGCGGACGTGTCGTGAGCGAGCGGACAGC
This sequence comes from uncultured Thermomonosporaceae bacterium, assembly GCA_937891035.1. Classification (GTDB taxonomy): domain Bacteria; phylum Actinomycetota; class Actinomycetes; order Streptosporangiales; family Streptosporangiaceae; genus CALAED01. Next base: position 556 of record CALAED010000116.1, read on the forward strand.
CGCGCGCGTCATGTCCTTCGAGATTGACGGGAAGACACGGCAGGCCTTTTCGATCGGCTCATCCGAGCATTTCGCGCTACCGAGGCTCCAGGCGGGACCGGACGGCATCCCCGCGCCGCTCACCGACGTCGATGTCTACCTCGGCTGGTCCGGCGGTGCCACCAGGCTCGTCCACTACGCCTCCGCGCTCGCCACGCCACTGGGCCGGCTGCCAGGCGTACGCCGGGCCCTGGATAAGCGAGCCCGCCGGATCCAGGCCAGCCGGACCCAGCCCCGCGAGGGGAAGAGCATCCGCTCGCACGTGGTCGCCCTGGCGGGCGACGCCAGCGGCAGGAAGCTGGCCGCGGTGCACCTGACCGGCACAGACCCCTACTCTTTCACCGCGGCGATTCTCGCCTGGGCGGCGGGCCAGGCGGCCGCCCGGGGCGTGGGGCCTGCGGGCGCCCTCGGCCCGGTCGAAGCCTTTGGACTCGGCAGCCTCGAGGCCGCCTGCGCCGCCGCGGGCTTTTCCCGCGAGAGTCCCCCTTAACATTTCGATGATGTCGCCCATCCGGCTGACAAGTTCGTCCAGTGCGTTGCCGTACGGCGCGAGGAATGCCGCGATCTGGTCCCTCGACGGGGCCGCGGAACTCGCAACGCCTCCTCGGCGGCCTCCGCGAACGGCGACGGCCGTCCACCTCCAGCTCCCGGGCGCGTCGTACGCGGTCGTGGCCGAGCATCATCGATGATGGTCTCTCCGAAACCGAGCTCGCGCCATCGTCCCTAGTGAGAAGGTTCCTACATGGAGGGACTCTGCAACGTTTTGCGGGAGGGCTAATGAGCTCATCCCGAGGATGGTTGCTGCTGGCACTGGCGACAGAAGCCACGGTCGTCCTGGTCGACGTACGGCTGGCCGCCATGTCCCTCAGCGGCCTGCTCATCGTAGGGCCGCTGCTCGCCTCGCTGCGCGTGGCCGCGCGCCCCACGGCTCTTCTAACGTTCCTCGCGGTCGGCCTCGCCATCGCCCTGGGTGCGGCGGATGGTGCGCTCTACATCGTCGACCTCGTGCCGCCCGGCCTGTTCGTGGCCGTTGGCGGCTGTTTCGCCATCCTGACCGCCCGGATGCGTACCGACCGTGACCGGGCCCTGGCCCGGATGACGCGCATCGCCGAATTAACCCAGCGCGCCATTCTTCGTCCCATCCCACCGACGATCGGTGGCGTCGCCTTCGCCGCCTACTGTCGATCCGCTACAAACCAGGCGTTGATGGGCGGCGACCTGTACGACACCGCCGTCACGCCGTCCGGACTGAGACTGATCGTCGGGGACGTCAAGGGCAAGGGGCTGGACGCCGTGCAGCTCGCCGCCGCCGTGCTCGGCCGGTTCCGGGAGATCGCCTACGTCGCACCTGATCTCGTCGGGCTCGCCAAGAGCCTCGACGCCCTACTCAGTGACGAACTCGGCACCGAAGATTTCGTCACCGTCCTATTGGCCGAGTTCGTCCCGGGCGAGGTACGGCTGGTCAACTGCGGCCACCATCCGCCGCTGCGGGCCGGCCTGCAACTCGACGTCCTCGCGCCGCCGACGCCGGCGCCCCCGCTCGGCCTGCATCCCGACCCCGTCCTGCAACGCGCCGGGCTGGCGTCCAACGAGCGGCTGCTCATCTACACCGATGGGCTGGTGGAAGCGCGAGACGCCAGCCGCATCATGTTCCCCTTGAATCACAAGATCAAGGCTGCCCTGACCGCGCCGTCACTCGAAGAAGCCCTCGACGCGCTGCGTCGACTCGTGTTCGAGCACACCGGAAACGACCTACAAGATGATCTCGTCCTCGTATTGGCCCAACCCGCTTTCGACGACCACGCCGACTGGCCCTGCACGAATTCCCGGGCTCCCGGTTCTGGGGCCGCCAACGACGTGTCCGAGTCGGGCGGCCGGGCTCCCGGAGCCCGCCACGATCGAAGTTGACCACTTATCCATGAGGCCCCGCTTCCCGCTATCGGTGACATGTCGGGTTGGGGTGGGGCAAACTGTCGTCACTGTAAGGAGCCGTATGGACGCGATTGGTGATCATGCTGAGCGGTGAGCGGTGGTCAGGAAGCCTCCCCGTCGAGACCAACCGACTGGTGGGACGGTCCGCGGAGCTGGCGCATATCAGGCTGCTGTACGAGCGGTCGCGGCTGGTGACGGTGACTGGGGCGGCCGGGGTCGGCAAGACTCGGCTGGCGTTGCGGGCCGCCGCCGAACTGGCGCCCCGGTTCGCCGAGGGCGCGTGGTGGGTGGAGTTGTCACCGTTGGTAGAGAGCGTCGCGCTGCCGTATGCGATCGCCGAGGCGCTGCCGCTGGTCGATCAGACGACCCGCCGGATGATCGATGTGGTGGTCGACTACCTCGCCGACCGAGAGCTGTTGCTCGTCCTGAACACCTGCGAGCACATCGTGGACTCCTGCGCGCTGACCGTGGAGACGCTGCTGGCCGCCGCGCCGAACGTACGGATCCTGGCCACCAGCCGCTGCGCCTTGAACGTCCCGCGCGAGGAGATCCTGACGCTCAGTCCGTTGCCGGTCCCGGACGGCGCCACCGGCGCCGAGACACCGGGCACCGACGGAGCCGATGGCGAGGACGCGGTGACGCTGCTGGCCGAACGCGCCGCCCAAGTGGTGTCCGGCTTCAAGGTCACCCAAGGGAACCGGGCCGAGGTCGTGGGGCTGTGCCGGCAGTTGGACGGGCTGCCGCTGGCGATAGAGCTGGCCGCGGCCCGGCTGGCCGAGATGCCGGTACGGGAGCTGGCCGTCCGGCTTGCGGACCGCTTCGAGGTGCTCGGCGACACCGGCGCCGAGATCGCCGAGGCAGCGGATGCCGTCGATGCCGATCCGCCGTGGCATCGGGCGCTGCGCACCGCGATCGGCTGGAGTCACCAACTGTGTTCCCCCGCCGAGCGATTGGCCTGGGCGCGAGCGTCGGTGTTCGCCGGGACGTTCGATGCCGACACCGCTCGCCAGGTCTGCGCCGATGAGCGGCTGCCCGCCGAGCGAATCCCGGCGCTGCTGGACGCGTTGGCCGACAAGTCCATCCTGGCCAGGATGCCGATACCTGGCGGCGCACCGCGGCTGCGGATGCTGGACACCATCCGCGACTACGGGGCCTTCTGGCTGCGCGGCTTGGAAGAGGAGCAAAAGCTGCGGCGGCGGCACCGTGACGTCTACTTGGAGTTGGCCCGCCGAGGGAACGCCGCCTGGCTGGGCTCGCGGCAGTTCGCCTGGTACGACCGGATGATCGCCGAGCACGACAACCTGCGGGCCGCGGTCGAGTGCGCCCTCGTCGATCCCGAGGATGGCGCGGTGCTGGAGCTGACCTCGGCGTTGTGGTTCTTCTGGTACACCTACGGGTTCGCCAAGGAGGGCCAGCATTATCTGGAACGCGCGCTCGCGGCCGATGCGCGCCCTGGCCCGGCGCGGACCAAGGCCCTGTGGGCGTGCGGGTTCATGCTGCTGGCCCAGGGCGACCACAGCTCCGCGGCGGCGTGGGCCGACCGATGCGCTGCCGAGGCCGAACGCCAAGGAGACTCGGAGGCGGCGGCCATCGCGCAGGGGCTGACCATGTGCACGGCCGCGGCGCAGGGCGACTTGGAGCGGGCGATGTCGCTGTCCGACAGCCTGCTGGCCGCGCCCCGCCAGGACGTGCCCGCCTTCGCCGTCTACCTGGCGCAGTCGGTGTACGGCCATCTTGCCGTCGCGCTGGGGAAACCGGACGACGCCATCGTCGTACTGGAGGAACTGCGCGCCGAATGTGACCGGCATGGCGAGTGCTGGATGCGCTCCTACGCCGACCAATTCCGCGCCCAAGCCGAGCTGGCCCGGGGCCGCCCCCAGGTGGCGCAGGCGTATGCCCTTGCCGCGTTGAAGGTCAAACACCGCATGAACGACCGCCTCGGCATCGGGTTCGCCACCGACATGCTCGCTTGGTCCGCCGGCGCCATCGATCAGTCGGAGCGCGCCGCCCGCCTGCTCGGGGTGGCCCAGCAGGTCTGGGATACGGTCGGGGTGCCGAACATGGGCGTCCCCGAGATGCTGGCGACCCGCGAGGCCTGCCGGCAGCGGGTCCGGCAGGCTCTAGGTGCCCAGGCCTTCGAGACCGAATACCGGATCGGCTACACCTCCGACATCGACATCGGCATCGCCTATGCCCTCCAACTCCCTCAACCTTCCAGCGCGGATGACGCCGGCCGGTCGCGATCCGCCCAGACCGCCGACTAGCCCAGGCCGTATCGGCCGTACGAGCACCAACACAAACCAAATCCCACGTCAGCCCCGATGACGGAAAAGCCCACAGGCAGCAGATCGAGCGTCCGGGCGGCGGGCGTTTCGGCGTCATGATCCGACCGAAATGATGAGCATTTGAGTTCTTGTCGGGGAGCTTTATCAGGCGGAAAATTCGTGTACTCGGGGGCCTGGCTACCCTGGAGGCACGCATGACCGAGACCCAAGCGACAACGCGCTCGCTGGGCGTCAGCCGTCCCGACCTCCCCGTCACCGATCTGCCCACCCCTGAAGAGGTCTTCAAGGTCAGCAGGATCGGGCCGAAGGAGCTGTTCAAGTACGCCCTTGGGCCGAGCTTCATCGTGCTCGGCATATCGATCGGCAGCGGTGAGTGGCTGCTCGGCCCTCGCTCAGTCGGCCAGTTCGGCTTCGTCGGCGTCGGCTGGGTCATCCTGATCTCGGCGCTGCTACAGACGTTCTACAACATCGAGTGCGCGCGCTACGTCGTCGCCACCGGTGAGGTACCCGCCGTCGGGTTTGGACGGGTGCCGCCCGGCTGGCTTCTGTGGGTTCCGGCGTCGGTCCTCATCTTCATGCTCGCGTTCATTACCGGCGGCTGGGCTGCCTCGGCGGGGCAAGGCCTGTACGCCCTCGTCCATGGGGAGCCTCCGAGAGCCGGCGCGGAGGAACCACGATTGTGGGCGATCGGCCTGCTGATCGTGGTGTTCCTCATCACCGCGGCCGCCCGGCGCATCACCCGGGTCCTCGAGATCTCCAACTGGGTCATGGTCGCCATCATCCTGTTCGCACTGCTGCTGATCGACTTGACGATCGTGCCGTTCGACATCTGGTGGGAGGGCATTCGCGGCTTCGTCACCCCCGCGGCCCCACCGGAGGGGATCACCGCCACCCAGCTCGGTGGGCTGGCCGGGTTCACTGCGTTCGCCTCAGGTCTGAACTGGTACATCATTGGCCATTACCGGGACAAGGGTTACGGGATGGGGCACCGTGTCGGCTTCCTTACCGGAATGCGTGGTGAGCGCCAGGAGATCCTGGCCAGCGGCGTGACCTTCTCCGACAGTGAGAAGAACGCGGGTCTGTGGCGGCGCGACCGTCGGCTACGTGGAGGCGCACGGCACCGCGACGCAGGTCGGCGACCCG
>CALAED010000117.1 GCA_937891035.1 uncultured Thermomonosporaceae bacterium
AAGTACAGCGTCAGGATCAAGATGGTCAGCGCGCTGAAGATACTGCTGATCGCCACCTTGCCGAGCCCGACCGCGCGGTTGGCGAGGTTCTTTTGGAAGTTGGGGTCGGTGATCGCCTGCTGGCCCTTTTCGAGGAGCTGGAAGCGCTGGTCGAGATCGGCGATGCGCGGGTTGCTCTGCAGCTGGGAGATGTACGTCGGGAGGTTGTCGATGAAGCCGGTGATCTGCTGGGTCAGCGGCGGCACCATCGCGGCGATGAACCCGGCGAAAAACAGCACAAGGCCGAGGAAGACGAGGGCCACCGCCCAGCGCCTGGACATGCCGAACTGCTGGAGGCGCTGCACGGCCGGGTTGAGGCCCACGGCGAGGAACATCGACACAAGGATGAGGACGAGCACCTGACGGGCGCTGAGCGCCGCCTGGACCAGCAGCCACGCGGTGATGACGCCCAGGGCGCCGGTGAAGCCGAACAGGAAGGGATGGGTGCGGACCAAGGGCTGCCCCGGCCGGCCGAACGGGAACTGGGTGTCGGCCTGCGCCTCCTGCTTTTGCCGGTCGATGTCGCTCAGCGGGTCGGCGCTCGCGCCGCGCTCACCACCACCTCCGGACTCGGGGGGCTCCGGAGACTCGGCGGGATCGGCCGGGTCGGCTCGGCCGGCCGTACGGGGCTCTGGGACGGGCGCGGGCGTGTCCAGCGGATCCTTGCCGGAAGGTTCGTCAGACACGTCAGACACGCCTTCTCCTCAATGCTCGGCCCTAAACAGTAAACCGGGAGGACTGCAAGATTACGCGTCGTGGGCGAGGGTTACCCCCGCCCACGACGCGTAATCGGCAGTGCTCCCGGCGAAGCCCCGGCGCGGCCTTGGGGGCCGCCCTAGAGCCGCCCTAGTTCGACCGACGCCGCGACGTTACTCCTGCCACCAGTCGTCGTCGTCATCCTTCTTGCCCTGCGCGGGCTTGGTCTTGGTCGCCGTGGCGGCGGTCTGCTTGCCCGACGCCGCTGCCGGCTGGTCCTTGGCCGGCTCGTGCCCGGCGGGCGGTGCCGAGATGGCCGCCTTCTCTGGTGCGGGGGACAGGGCCTCCTCGCCGCCCATCGGCGGCTGCATGCCGCCGATCAGTTGCCGCAGCTGGTTGAGGTGGCTGGTGATGCTGTCGCGCTGGCGGGTGAGCTCGTCCACCTGGCGCTGTGCGGCGGTGCGGATGCGGTCGGCCTCGGACTTGGTCTCGGCCAGCAGTTGCTCGGCCTGTCCCTTGGCCTCGGCGAGGACCTGGTCGGCGTTCTTGCGGGCGTTGGCCACGAGCTGCTTGGCGTGCGAGTCGGCCTCGCGCCGGGTCTGCTCCGCCTGCTGCGTCGCCTTGGCGGCCCGCTGCTCGGCGGAGGCGGCCCGCTGCTCGGCCTCGGCCACCAGCTTCTGGGTGGCGGCCTGCGCGGCGGCGTGCCGCTCGGCGTCCTGCCGGTCGGCCTCCTCGCGGCGGGCGGCCAGCTGGATCTCGAACTCGGCCTCGGCCTGGGCGCGCTGGGCCTCGCTTTCCTCAAGGATGCGCTGGGCCTGCGCCCGCATCTCGTCGGCCTGGCGCTTGGCGGTGGTGAGGATCTCGTCGCGCTCGCGCTTGGTGGACGCGCGGAGCTGGGCGACCTCGCGTTCGGTGGTGGTGCGGAGCTTGGCGATCTCGCGTTCGGCACTGGCGCGCTTTTCCGCGACCTCGTGGTCGGCGGTGGCGCGCAGCTTGGCGACCTCGCGTTCGGTGGTCGAGGTCAGCTCGTCGGCCTCGCGGCGCGCGGTGGTGCGGACCTCGTCCGCCTCCCGCTCGGCCGCGTTGCGCATGTCATCGCCCTCGCGCTGGGCGGTGGCGCGCAGCTCGGCGGCCTCGTTTTCCGCGGTGGCGCGGAGCTCGGCGGCGTCGACCTTGGCCGCCGCCTTGATTTCGTTGGCTTCGGACCGGGCGGCCTGGACGAGCTCGGTGGCTTGCTCTTCCGCGAGGCGGAGCAGCTGCTCGATGCGGGCGCCGAGCCCGGAGTAGGTCGGGCGCTCCTGCTCTTGGAGCTGGCGATGGGCGTCGGACAGCTCTCGCTGGAGACCCTGCTGTGCCTCGCGGGCCTGGCGCACGTCGTTATCGAGCTGCTTGATGTGCTCGTCGACTTGGTGCCGGTCGTAGCCGCGAAGCACCACGTCGAACTCGCGCGGGGGCGTGTCCTCGAAGAAGTTGCTGAGCTGGGCGTCGATGTCGGACTGCATGTGGCTCAATCCTGATGTGACGAGACGGCTACGGGAAATGTTCGGGCCTGGTTGATCATCTCATTGCGACGCTCTGCCTATCGAGAGTTGCTTGGGGTTTGCGCGCAGGAGACCTCTTCCGGCGACAGCAGCGTACTCCCGCTGCTGCCGTGTTGGAGGCTCATCTAGACGTCCTGCGTTTTTTGTCGTGATTGCGAGATTACCGACCACGCGAACCTGCCCCGAACCGCCGCTCAGAAAACCATCACAGAGCAGCGCAAATACCCCGGGACACGGCCGCCAGGACGCGCTTTCCGCCTTCTGATTTCAGTCACGTCACGATTCCTGAACGTGGTCATGAAGGCCGTTCCGGCGCCGCTTCGACGAGTTCGGTGAGCACGCCTCCGCAATCCTTGGGGTGCAGGAAGGTGATCCGCGACCCCATCGAGCCGTGCCGCGGGCTGTCGTACAGCACCCGGACGCGGCCGGCGCCGGCGATCCCGTCGGCCTCGGCCTGGACGTCGCCGTCGGTGCCGAACGCGATGTGGTGCAGGCCCTCGCCCCGCTTGGCGAGAAACTTCGCCACCGCGGAGTCGGGCCGGGTCGGCTCGAGCAGCTGGATGTACGTCGCGCCGCCGTCGCCGGCGTCGTTCGTCTTGAGCATCGCCTCGCGTACGCCCTGCTCCTCGTTCACCTCCACATGGATGTCGGTGAAGCCGTAGGTGTCGCGGTAGAACGCGATCGTGGCGTCGAGGTCGTGACAGGCGATTCCGATGTGGTCGATCCGGGTGAGCATGGGCGGAGCCTCCCGCAGGCGTTTTCGTTTCTCGTGGGTATCGTGGCAAACGTCGTCGCCGTGGACTTTGGAGGCTCCCGACATGCCCTCGAACTCCGTCATCGTCGCCGGAGCGCGTACGCCCATCGGCCGGTTGCTCGGCTCGCTGTCCGGCCTCAGCGCCGCGGACCTCGGCGCCATCGCGATCAAGGCGGCGCTGGACCGCGCCGGCCTGCGCGGCGACCAGGTGGACTACGTGATCATGGGGCAGGTGCTCCAGGCCGGCGCCGGCCAGATCCCGTCCCGGCAGGCGGCGGTCAAGGCCGGGATCCCGATGAGCGTTCCTTCGCTGACCATCAACAAGGTCTGCCTCTCCGGGCTCGACGCGATCGCACTGGCCGGCCAGCTTATCGGGGCCGGGGAGTTCGACGTGGTCGTCGCCGGCGGCATGGAGTCGATGACGCGCGCCCCGCACCTGCTGCCAGGCTCCCGCAGCGGCGTCAAATACGGCTCGATCGAGGTCCTCGACGCTATGGCGCTCGACGGGCTGACCGATCCGTTCGACCACATCTCGATGGGCGAGTCGACCGACCGCTATAACGCCAAACTCGGCATATCGCGGGAGGAGCAGGACGAATTCTCGGCCCGCTCGCACCAGCGCGCCGCCGACGCCATCAAGAACGGCCGGTTCGCCGCGGAGATCGTCCCGGTCGAGGTGCCGCAGCGCCGTGGCGACCCGGTGCTCTTCGACACCGACGAGGGCGTCCGGCCGGACACGACGACCGAAGCGCTGAGCAGGCTGCGGCCCGCGTTCGGCAAGGACGGCACGATCACCGCCGGATCGTCGTCCCAGATCTCCGACGGCGCCTGCGCGGTAGTGGTGATGTCCAAGGCCAAGGCCGAACAGCTCGGCCTGACGTGGCTCGCCGAGATCGGCGCGCACGGCAACGTCGCCGGCCCGGACAACTCCTTGCAGTCCCAGCCGTCGAACGCCCTCAAGCACGCGCTCGGCAAGGCCGGCATGGAGATCGGCGCCCTCGACCTGATCGAGATCAACGAGGCGTTCGCTTCCGTGGCGGTCCAGTCCATGCGCGATCTGGGCATCGGACCAGAGAAGGTCAACGTCGATGGCGGCGCGATCGCCCTCGGCCATCCGATCGGCATGTCGGGCGCCCGCCTCGCCCTGCACGTCGTGTACGAACTGCGGCGCCGCGGCGGCGGCGTCGGCGCGGCCGCCTTGTGCGGCGGCGGCGGTCAAGGCGACGCCCTCATCCTCCACGTCGATGCGTGAGGTCGACGTCACCGATCTGGTCGGGCGCGCCGTGGACGGCTCGCCGCGGGCCGTCGCCCGGCTGATCTCGCTGGTCGAGAACGCATCTCCCCGGCTGCGCGAGGTAACGGCCGCGCTGACGCCGCTCGCCGGCGCGGCCCGGATCATCGGGCTCACCGGTTCGCCGGGCGTGGGGAAGTCCACCTCGACCAGCGCGCTCGTCACCGCCTTCAGGGCGCAGGGCAAGCGGGTCGGCGTGCTGGCGGTGGATCCGTCGTCCCCGTTCAGCGGGGGCGCGCTGCTCGGCGACCGCGTACGCATGCAAGACCATGCCACCGATCGCGACGTGTTCATCAGATCCATGGCCAGCCGCGGTCACCTCGGCGGGCTGGCCTGGGCCACGCCGCAGGCGATCAGGGTGCTCGACGCGGCCGGCTGCGACGTCATCTTCGTCGAGACCGTCGGGGTCGGGCAGGCCGAGGTGGCGGTCGCCGCACTCGCGGACTCGACGATCGTGCTCGTCGCGCCCGGGATGGGCGACTCCATCCAGGCCGCGAAGGCGGGCATCCTGGAGATCGCCGACATCTTCGTGGTCAACAAGGCCGACCGGGACGGCGCCCAGCAGGCCATTCGTGATCTCCGCAACATGGTGGCGCTGGCCGACCACGGCCCGGACGCGTGGAAGCCGCCGATCGTGCCCACGGTGGCGTCCCGCGACGAAGGCATCGGCGACGTCGTCGAGGCCATCGACAAGCACTACGCCTGGCTGTCGGCCGGCGGGACGCTGCTGCGCCGGCGGCTGGCCAGGGCCCGCGACGAGATCGAGGCGATCGCCGTCACCGCGCTGCGCGAACGCATGGGCGATCTCCACGGCGACCGGCGCCTTGACGCGCTGGCCGAAGGCGTCGTGTCCGGCGAGCACGACCCCTACACGGCGGCCGACGAACTCATCGCCGCCGTCACCAAAGACGCCCGATAGCGCCGCGTCTCATCGCCCGGCCATCGCCCCGCCATCGCCCGCTCATTGCCCGGTGGCCGCGGTGACGGTCACCTTTTCGAAGCCCAGCGCGTTCAGCATGTTCTCCAGCATGAGCTTGGTGTTCTGGTCGGCTCGTTCGCGCAGCCCGCTCTGCTGGGCCGCGACCTGGATCTTCTGGGCCGCGAGGGTGTACAGCTGCTTTTGGTCGTCGGGGTTGCCGCCGAAGAAGTCGCCGACCCGGTTGAAGATGCCGCGCTGGGTGGCGAAGACGTAGCTGTGCGCCGGGTCGAGGTTCGTCGGCTCCAGCTGCGCTCGCGGCAGCCGTACGGTGACCGCGGTCCGGTCCGCGTTGACCTCGACGCCGCCCGCGCGGAGTGAAGAGAAGTCGACGAAGGCGTCGACGCTGCCGTTCCCCACGAACAGGGTGCGCTGGCCGCGCACGGCGTCGGGCAGGAACTTGGCGTCCCTCTCGAGGTCGACGACGACTTGGAAGTTGCCGGTCGCGGCCTCGTATCGAGACAGGTCGCGGATCGACTTGAGCACCACGGGACCGGTGCGGTCCTTGGTCTCCTCGCCGAAGGGATTGAGCCAGCCGGGCAGCAGCTGGGTCCCCCGCAGCACGGAGACGGCCACGACGACCGCGACGATCGCCGCGACCGCCAGCAGCGCGGTGCGCATCCGATGCCGCCGGTCGACCCTTACCTCTATCGTGCGCTCAGGTGCGACCCGCTCCTCTTTGTCCGAGCGTGTCATGGGCCACGGCATTCCCGGTTAAACCGGCTCGTCACCTACAGCGTGGGTGACGGCTTCGTCTCCTCGCCGGCCCGATGCCGGTCCGGCCAGGTCACAGCGGTCCCCCGGGATGCCAGCCGAAGGCGGACGGGCCGAGGGTGCACGTGCGGTAGCCCGCGTAGTGGTCGCGCAGCCACAGGTGCCGCGTCCCCTCACTCCAGCGGGCGAAGCGGCGCGCGGCCACCGCGTCGGGGATCCGCGGCGGCTCTTCGTCGAGGAGCCAGGCGTTGACCAGCGCGGTGTACGCGGCGCCGCGGGCGTGGTGTGGCGAGGCGCACGAGGCCGCTTCGGTGAGCGTCGCCCGCAGCTCCCTTGCCGCCCGTACCTGATAGCCCGGCGACAGATCGGGCAGGTGGATGCCGGCGACGCCGCCGCGCACGCCCGCTGGTTGGTCCGCCGGCCGCTGCTCCACATGGGTGAACGCGGCCGGGGTGCCGCCCAGCCGCGCGGCGAGCGGGGTGACGGCCGCCTCGAGTTCGGGCAGCGCGGCCCGCAGCGCGGGGTGCACGCACACGGTCAGCGGCCAATGGCGGCAGACGTTGCCGACCGGCGCCGGCGCCGCTGCCGCCCCCCCATAGGAGTGGATCCGGCCTGTCGTGACCGCGGTGACCGCGAGCCCGGCCATGATCGGCACGGCCAGCGCCGCCCGACGGTCCAGCGACCAGACGTAGCTCACCACCATCGCGGTGGCCAGCCCGAGCGACCAGAGCATCTGATCGGCGAACAGCCCGGGCCGGACGCCCGCATACAGCCCGACGCTGTCGATGGCGGCAGGAGGCAGCAGGCTCCACCACGCGTCACCGCCGCGCAGCGCGGTCCACAACCAGGTGCCGCCGCCCGCGAGCAGCGTGCCGAGCGCGACCGGCACCGAGCCGCGCCAGCCGCCGGCGCCCGCCGGCGCTCCGCCCTCGACCAGCCGTCCGAGCAGGAATCCGATGACACCGTGCAGAGTCAGACTCGCCGCCCCGGCGAGCAGCCCGAGCGGATGCAACCGGCCGGCGTCTTCGCCGAGCGCGGTCTGCGCGAGCACGAACATGCCCACGATGCCGTACGCGAACAGCGTGACGGCGGTGAGCAACAGCAGATCGAGCAGCGGGCCGACGGCGGGCGAGCGCGTGGTGAGCCCGCGCAGATAGTCAAGCCGGTGCTCCCTGATGGCGACCCAAGCGCCGAGCGCCGCCGCGGCAGGGCCGAGCAGCCGCACCGAACCGCCCAGGGCCGCCACGGCGTTGTCCCAGTACGCCACACCGGGGAGCAGCGTGGG
>CALAED010000118.1 GCA_937891035.1 uncultured Thermomonosporaceae bacterium
GGATCACCGGGCCCGACACTCAGCCGGCCGACATTCCCCGGCCGCGCGCCATCCCGGTGGCCGAGACCGTCATCCCGCCGCGGCTGATCAGACGGCCCTTCGATGCGGTGCCGGCGCCGCCCGCGCCGGCGGGGGCGACGAACGAGGAGTCGCTGCTCACCACCGGAGCTCGCGGGCGGATCCGGTTATACGACGACCCGGATGTCCCGGGCGCTTTAGACCCTTCCGTAGCGTCGCGCCGCTCGGGCTGAGCCGCGTGCCGACACCGGCCCATTCGCCGGGCGGGCGGGTGACCCCCTCGTGACATGTCGCCCTTAGGCTGGGCGCCATGACCAGCCAGACACCTCCCGGTTGGTACCGCGACCCCTATGGCACAGCCGGACTCCTGCGTTGGTGGGACGGCAACCAATGGACGCAGGCCACACAGCCGGCTGACGAATGGGACGCCGCGGACGCCGCGCAGCAAGGCGCGTCCGGCGGCCAGGCGCAGCAGGGCTCTTCCGGTTACGGGCAACAATCTTCGTACGGGCAGGGTTCGTACGGGCAGGCCGAATCCGGATACGGGCAGCAGGGCGGCGCGTACGGCCAAGCCGGGTACGGGCAGCAAGCCGCCGGCTATGGCCGGCAAGACACCGCCTATGGGCAGCAGGGCGGAGGGTACGGCCAGGCCGAGTACCCGCAGGGCGCGGGCGGCGATGCCGGCTGGGGCGGCGCGGCCGGGCAGCAGGCGCAACAGGGGCAGTGGCCCGGTCAGCCGGGGACGCCGGCGCAGGCGCCGCGAAAGAGCAACACCGGGGTGCTCTGGGCGCTCGGCGGCGGCGGGGCCGTCGTCGCCATCCTCGTCGTCGTGGTCGTGCTCTTCGCCACCGGCGTGATCGGCAAGTCCGACGAACCGACCCAAGCGCCCACGTCGGCGGCGTCAGGGACCACAGCGCCGACATCGTCGCCGTCAACCGGCGGCAGCGGCAGAACGCCGGTCGTCGGCACGGTCACCGACAGCCAGGCCGGGCTTTCCTACTCGCAACTGGGCGGCACCTGGAAGGTGACGACCTTTCCGTCGGGCAACACCGGCGGCTTCACCAGGGGCGAGGACTCGACCGTCATGGAGAACTACCAAGAGGGCGCGCCGTACCTGGCGACCGCCTACTCGGGCATCCTGCCCTCCCGGGTCGACGCCAGCAGCCTCGAGGCGGCGGCGAAGGGATTTTTCGCCCTGCTCGAGCCGTCGTCCTACCCCACGCACACCAAAAGGCCGCTGGAGTCCAAGGCGTACGAGGTGAGCGGCAAGAAGGCATGGCTGTACAAGCTGCGCCTCGACTTTCCGCAGGCCCAGTCGCAGGGTTGGAACTTCAACTTCGAAATCGCCACGGTGGTCGTGATCGACCGCGGGTCCGGTCGCCGGCCGGCGACGTTCTATATCTCCGTGCCCAGCAGTCACCCCAACCAAGGCGACACCGATCTTCTCCTCAGCTCGCTCAAGGTCGCATGAGGGGGCCGCGAGCGGCCGGCCGGCGCGCGTCGCGGCACCAACCGCGATCACGCGACCGGGGAGGTGCATCTTGAGGCCGGGAAATCCGCGCCTGCCCATAGGGTGTGGACCATGAACGACCGGCTGGTCTGGATCGACTGTGAGATGACCGGGCTCGATCTCCACCGTGATGCGCTGATCGAGATAGCGGTGTTGGTGACGGACGGCGAGCTCAACATCATCGACGACGGTATCGATATCGTGATCAAGCCGCCGGAGAGCGCGCTCAAGCAGATGTCCGATGTGGTGCGCGAGATGCACGTCGCGTCGGGACTGCTGGCGGCCCTGCCCGATGGCGTCGCGCTCGCCGAGGCGGAAACGCAGGTCATGCGGTACGTCCGCACGCACGTGCCGGACGCGAAGAGGGCGCCGCTGTGCGGCAACTCCATCGCCACCGACCGGTCTTTCCTCGCCCGCGACATGCCCACACTCGACGGGCACCTGCACTACCGCATGATCGACGTCTCGTCGATCAAGGAGCTGGCCCGGCGCTGGTATCCGCGCGCCTATTTCGCCAGCCCGGAAAAGCAGGGCGGGCATCGCGCGCTGGCCGACATCACCGAGAGCATCCGCGAGCTCAAGTACTACCGCGCGGCGATCTTCGTGGCCCCGCCGGGACCGGACACCGAAACCGCCCGCGCCCTCGCGGCCAAGATCGTCAACGGAGGCACGTAGCCCACGCCACAACGCGATAACGAGTGGAGGAGTAGTCCCGCAGAACCGCTACACTCTTGTAGGCCGCATGCGGCGGCCATGGTGGGCGTAGCTCAGTTGGCAGAGCACCAGGTTGTGGTCCTGGGTGTCGGGGGTTCAAGTCCCCTCGCTCACCCCATGTCTCGAGGTCGAGCGCGGAGGCAGGCCGGTCCAGTCGGTCCAGGCCTGTCCCGCCGCGCCCATCCCCCCTCTTCGCCGTCCGCTCCGTCATGCGCAAACGGCTGCCAAGCGCGCGCCTGCCTTGCGGCGCGGCTCACCCACGCCTGTCGCCGCATCCCGTGCCGCCGGTGACCTTCGCGCCCCGGTGATCACGTTCGCGTCGGCCGCTGCTTCCATGACGACCGATGCCGCGCACGCCTCCCACCGCATCTCCTTTCGCCACCGACCCGCGGCTCTGCCCGCTGTCCCGCCGGCGAGCGACAGTCCCCGCATGCCGAGTCGCGGTCAGCGGCGGCGCGGCCGGGTGAAGCGCGGTGGCGGCTCCCGTCCGACGAAGCCGACCGATAATCATGCCACGTCGGCGGGTGCGGCACCGAGGCTAAAGCGGGCGGGAGACGCATCCGGGCACGCCGCCTCGGCCGGCCGAGGACATGACCGGACGGCAATATCTGGTCTGCACTTATCATCGAGTCACAATAAATCATGAATGTCGTCCGCCGCCCGCGGGTGGAGGCCGGCGATACGCGTTCCGCGAGCGCATCGCGCCGGGGAAAGCACTGGTCACGTCGGCCGAACGCGTTCCTTTGACCGGATTCGTCGAGGCGGCTCGGAGCGCCCGGTGAACCTCGGCAGACGAGGTATTTCACGCACATCGGTACGCCTCTATTCCGCACGGCGATGATCGCCGAATCCCCCACAGGACGCCAAAGCGGGTTATGCTCCGGCGTTATCCGAGTAAGCGATCCCCAGAGGCCGGACATTATGAAGGTCAACGGAACAGCTTCCCTCCGGGTCATGGTGGTCGAGGGCGACCCCGTCGCCCGCGCCGGTCTCCGCTCGCTGCTCGCGGGCAGCGACGAGGTCGAGGTGATCGCCGAGGCCGGTGATGGGCCGGACGCGGTTACGCAGGCGGAGCGCGTACGACCTGACATCGTTTTGCTCGACGCCGCCGCGGCGCGTGCCGGCCACACCTCCCCGCTCAGCCGTACGGCCAGGGTCTTCGTGCTCGCCGGGCCCGACGACCGCGGCACGATCGAAGCCGCCATGCGCGGCGGTGCCTCCGGTCACCTCGTGCCCGGCTCGTTCACGGTCGGCGATCTGGTCCGCAGTGTCCGTGATCTCAGCCGGGCCAGCCTCGGCCTGTCCGTCCGCGAGTCCGAAGTGATGGACCTCATCGCGAGCGGACGGTCAAACGGCGAGATCGCCCGCGAGTTGTTCCTCAGTGAAAAGACCGTCAAGAACCACGTGAACCGCATCTACTCCAAGCTCGGCGTCAGCTCGCGCGCCACGGCCATCGCGCTGTGGCGCGGCCTCATCAGCGCCGTCCCCGCCAAGGACTGACTCGCTATCCACCCGGCCAAGCGGGTACTCAGGCCAGCGCACCGGGGATGCTGCGTACGACGAGACCCACGCCCAGCAAGACCACGGCCGCCGCGCCGCCGAACGGCAGCGCGGCCCGGGCGAACAGCGCCCGCCGTCCGCCGCCACGCGACGTCAGGCGCTCCGCGAGGACGCGCCCTGACCCCACGACGAACAGGCCGATCACGATGAGAGCGCAGGCCAGGCCGACCCCGTAGCCGAGGACGAGCAGCACGCCGAACCACCCCTGCCCGATGGCCGCCGCACCGACGAGCACCACGACCGCCGACGGGCTCGGCACCAGACCGCCGGCGAACCCCATCAGCGCCGCCCCGCCGCGGCGGTCGGCCCCGGCGGCCGGACCGCCGTCGCGTCCGTGACCGTGACTGTGAACGTGGCCATGACTGTGGCCATGACCGTGGCCATGACCGTGGCCATGACCGTGGCCATGACCGTGGGCGTGGCCATGTCCGTGGCCGGGGCCGTGGGTAAGTGCGGGTGCGTGCGCGTGGTGGTGGGTGCCGCGGCGGGCACGTAGGGCACGGCGCAGCAGCACGACGCCGGAGAACGCGACCAGAACGCCGCTCGCGATGCCCAGCCAGGGGTAGACGGAGGCCGGCGCGTATGCCGTTCCAGTGGCGATGAGGAGGCCCAAGGTGAGCACCCCGGCCGTATGCGTGATCGTGACGGTCACTCCGAGGGTGAGCACATCCCGCCGGGCCCGCGCTCCGCCGCCCACCGCGTACGCCGCCATGATCGTTTTACCGTGCCCGGGCGCGAGGGCGTGCAGGCCGCCGAGCGCGAGCGCGATGGCCAGGGCGAGGAGGGCGAAGCCAAGGCTCAGCCGCTGGTTTGCCACAAGGTCGGTGAACGTCTGGGTCAGCCGATCCGCCCCGCGCGGCAGCGCCCCGCCGTTCGGCGGGGTCGCGGATGAACCGGGCGAAGCGTGCGACCCGGACGACCCCGGTGACCCCGGTTGAGCGGACTGAGCGGATCCGCCCGGACGTACCCGCAATGTGGCGGATCGCTGGTCGAGCGGGGACGACAGCATGTCCTGCGGGTAGTTCGTCAACCGGGCGCTGCGCGAGACCGTGGGCACGTCGCTCGCCGTCAGCGTCATGCGATCCCCGGTGGCGATGATCTCGTGCCAGCCGACCGAACCGGCGACCGCGCCGTCGTCGCGGAAGACGATCGACGTGCCGAAGACCTGCGCGGTGATGCGGCACTCCACCCTGAGGGTGGGCAGCCCGGCTTGCCCAGGTCGCGAGCGCGCCGCCGCGGACCGCACGCGCGCACGGGCGACGCCGGGGCCGCGGTCCGTGGTGATCTTCATGGCGGCGGCCGCCCGCCCGCATCGCTCCGTCGCCCAGGCCGGCAATCCCCGCGCGTCGACGCGGGGCTGAGCCTGTGCGGTCGGGATCTCGGCGAGGTCTTCGACGTGATCGACGCGGATCTCCCCCGGAGCGACCGTCAGGCCGTCGTAGCGGTTCGCCGAGAAATTGCCGAGCGGATGGCCGACCGCGCTCTCCCGTACGGCGGTAGAAGCCGACGCCGCGGCGGACGCGGGATGCGCGGCCGCCACCAATAGGCCGGTCAGCCCCAGTCCCGCCGAGCCCAAAACCGCCCCGGCCAAGATCACCCGACGCGGCCAGCCCGAGATCACCCCGCCCAATGCTCCACCGGGGAACGTGCCGCACCACAACGACGGACGCGGAATCAGGCGACCTGAGGCGGTCAGGCGCGAGACCGTTCCGTCCCGCACCGTCCTCCGTCGGCACGCCGGGCGCGGAATCAACGCGAGGAGAATCAGCGCCCATCCGGCTCGGAGCGCCCGCCGTAGATGATCACACCATCGTTCTCGCGAGACGGAACCGGGCCGAGCGATCATGACAGAGCCTCCAGCGCCGTCTTGGCCCGCGGAGACCACAGCGGAGAGAAGTGAGGATTGAGGCGCAGCGCCGCGGCGAGGCTGCGGCGCGCGTCGGCGCGCCGGCCGAGCGACTTTTCGATCATGCCGCGGTGGTAGGAGAAGAGGGCGTTGGCGTATCCGGTCGACGCTGCCCGCTTGGCGTAGATCAACGCCTCGCCCGCTTTGGTGTAGTGCCCAGGCCAGGGCGTCGGCGACGAGGGGGCTGTGCCGCCGGTTCCACTCGGCCCTGGCGGCACGGAGCGCGTCCGCGCGGTCGCCGTGGTCGGCCTCGACCATGGCCGTCTCCAGGTCGGTCGCCACTCCGTTCGCACGGGCCAGCCTGCCCCATGCCGAGACGACGGCGTACTGCTCGCGCGCCCTGTCCCGCTCGCCCCGCGCCTCGTACAACTCGCCGAGCGCCGCCGAGAAACCGGGCAACGGGGCCCGGCCGACCAGCGCCTCGCGGTCGCGGATCGCCGCACCGATGTCGCCACGCGCCGCGCTTACCTTGGCCCGGCCGTCCAAGGCGGGCAGGTACGACGGGTCGGCGCGCAACGCGGCCGCGTACCGGCGCCCGGCCGCCACCAGGTCACCGCGACTCCACGCCAGATCGCCCAGCTGCGTGTCCACATAGGCGACGTCACCCGGCGAGGACGCCGACTCCGCGGCTCGGGTGAGCACGCTCTCGGCCTGGCGAGCCTGCCCGCGCAACTGAAGGACGTACGCGTACCGCGTGAAGATCGGGATACCGGGCCTGATCTGGTCGGCGTGTCGCACCGCCGCGTACGCGTCGTCGAGCCGGCCTAGTTCGACGAGAGCGTCAACGCGTACGGCCAGCGGGCGCACCGCGTACGCGTTGACCGCAAGCGCCTGATCGGCGAGCCGCAGCGCACCGGCGAAGTCATGCCGCGCGGCGGCCAGCGCGGCCTGGCCGGTGAGGGCGGGTTCGTTGTCGCCGGGCCGCACCCGAAGCGAACGGTCGAGCACGCTCGCCGCTTTTGGGTAGTACGAGGGATCGGCCGTCAGCCTGGCCTGCTCGACGTAAGCGAGACCCAGGGTGGCCCAGCCTGCCGCATCGCGCGGCTGGGTGCGCAGCTGCGCCTGGAGGCGGGCGATGACGCTCGGCAGGGATCCGCTCGAGACGTGGTCAAGTCCGGCGGCGCTGACCGGGGCCGCGGCCGGTACGTCCGATCGCTTGCCCAGCATCACGGTCGCGGCCATGGTCAGTGCGCCGGCGAGCAGGACGACGAAGGCCACGGTCAGGAGACGTCGCATGGTTCCTCCCAGGTCCGGCCGCGCCGCCGTGACTGGCGGCCGGCGCGACCGGACCGGTTCGTACGGATGAGACGAGATCTCGTGCGGGCGGCTAGTCGACGTCGGCCCGCCGGCGGCGGGTCCACATCAACAGGCCGGTGGTGATGAAGGCCGCACCCGCGGTCAGCGCCACGATGGGGACGACGGTCGACCGTCCGTCCTCGGACTCGGCGGCGGCCTTGCCCGCGTTCAGCTGCGTTGTCTCCGAGTCGCCTTGCCGCTGTCGCGAGTCACCGCTCAGCGCGGCCCCCTGCACGCCGCCCCGTACAGAGGAACCGGAGGTGGGCAGCGCGACGTACGGGAAACTCTGGCCGAACGGCTTGTCGTTGGCGTCGACGCCGTCCCCGAGGTCGTTCTTCTTGCCGACCAGCTCGCCGGCGACGACCTGAAGGGAGATGTCGATGCAGTCGTCGGTGAGCCGGCGCCCGTTCGGATAGCCGGCGTTGTCGCCCTCGAGCACGCCCAGCCGGTTCGGGTTCTGCGCCGGCGGGATCGAGGTGTTCAGCCGCAACAGCTCCGTGGGTCGCACGTTCGGCGGCTGGTTGAGCTTCGGTACGCCGGTGAGGAAGACCTGGACCAGGTCGTTGCGCGGTGCGGCCGGGACATCGAGGTTATAGATGGCCTTCAGGAGCTTTGGCAGCTCCGGGTCCGTGACGTACTTGGCGAACTGGGCGTCGAACCAGGGCGACGCGCCGTTGAACTTGTCCTTGTCCTTGAGCGGGATGACGACCTCGTTGACCAGGCAGTGGCCCAGCCTGGACACCTGAACGTACTGACCGGCGGCGTTGCGACGCTTCACGACCGAGTGCACGCCGATGATCGGCTGCCCCTTCCGGGTGATCGCGGCCGACGGCACCTGAACCGCACACGTCTGTACGTTGTAGCCCTTGAGGGTGTCGTTCTTGACCTCCGACAGATTGCCCCCGTACAGCAGGTCGAAGACCCGCAGGTCCAGCGCGAACGGGTCATCGGCCTGACCGCAGAACACCTGCAGGCCGCTGGGCAGCCGCTTTGTGGCCTGGTCGCGCAGCGCCTGGTAGTTGGGCATCGAGGCCCTCCCCACGTTCGAGGGGGCCACCGGCGCTCCGCTGAGCATCCTCCTGCTGCCCGTCGGCTGCCCGTTGCTGTAGGAGAGCAGATCCAGGTCGTAGGTCTGGTAGAAGCTGAGGTCCTTGTCATCCAGGCTGGTCACGGGGCCGGTGTTGTAGAGGAAAGTGTTCTTGTTGCGGTAGTTGTCCTTGAACTTGAAGCGGTAGGCGTAGTCGCGCTGTCCGTCTCCGCTGCTGTCGATGCCCACCTCGTAGTAGGCGTCGTTGGCGAACCGGTAGAAGTTCGGTCCGCCGGCCGGCTCCTCGAACGGCCGGAAGTTGGCGATGAGCGTGGTCGTATCCGGCTTGTCCGGACTGACGAACGCGTAGACGTCGGTGTTGTCGTACTGCGGTTGACCTGAGATCAGCGGCGCCTCGGCGTGGCTGGAGGCCGTCGCGCCGAGCGGAGCCAGGCCGCTCAGCCCCCCGATGGCGAGGGCGGTGCCCGCGGCGAGCAGCCCGACGATCCGGGCCCGCCGGGCCGGTAGTTTTCTCCACATCCTGGTGTCCTTTGTCCGAATGCCCCGGCGCCTCCCGCGAGGCACCGGCCTATCCGTCCCGTCGCGGCACGCGCCTCGATGGCGCAGGTCCTGTGCCGACCGCGACCTTGCTCCCGCTCCCCGTCCCGCCCGTCCCTCGACGGGCCTCGGTGTCGCACCCGTCTGCTATTCGGAGCCGCCCTCGCCCCGGATTGGCCGAGATTTTCGACGATTCGCACCGAGCCCTGCGTCCCTGCTACTCTCGGGACCGTCACCAGCGCCGCTAGCTCAGTTGGTCAGAGCAGCTGACTCTTAATCAGCGGGTCCGGGGTTCGAGTCCCTGGCGGCGCACCATCACCTGACCTGGGTATTCTCGACACGTCGAGGGTGCCCAGATCCCGTTTTCGGGCCGCATTGTGCTCGTTCTGTGCTCGTATGTCGTGATCTTGTCTGCGAAGTCCCCACCGGGTTGGCTTTAATGCGGGTGACCTCGCCATCGGCACCCACGAGGCGGCCGAGGTCGACTTGCGCGGATCGTCGCGACGCTCTCGCCGACGTTGGACGGGTGGCCGCCGACGAAGTCCTGTGGGGGCTCACGAACAAATCGCCGATGAGATTGTCCAGGGTTGTCTGATGCCGGAACCCTGTGCCGCTCGGAAACTCGGTTTCGTGCTGTGAGCTGGGGTTTTGCTGCGGGATCAGTGTCGCGACTTCATCTCGAGGTGTTGTTGTCGCTGGTCTACCGCTTGGTGAGGTGTCTTTTCGGCTTGCTTGCGGTGTTGGTTCGATCTGATCTGTCCAAAGAGGTCGAGTTGTTGGTGCTTCGTCGTGAGAATCAGGTGCTGCGCCGCCACCTCAGTGGCCGAACACGGTGGGATCACGTCGATCGGTTCTGGTTCGCCGCGTTGTCTCGGCTGGTGAGCCGCCGACTGTGGGCCGGGCTCTTCCCGGTCACTCCGGCCACGATCTTGCGCTGGCACCGTCACCTTGTTGCCGGCAAGTGGACCTACACCGACCGGCGTCGAGCAGGACGACCCGCAACGGATGCGTCGGTCAAAACCCTGATCGTTCGGATGGCGCGGGAGAACCCGACCTGGGGCACCGGAGAATCCAAGGCGAACTGGCCCGGCTCGGATACCCGATCGCCACCCTCCACCGTGTGGGAGATCCTGCACGCCGCCGAGCCGACCGACCTGGCAGCAGTTCCTCACCGCTCAAGCTCACGCGATCATCGCATGTGACTTCCTCGTGATAGAGACCGTGCTGCTCAACCGGCTGTACGTGCTGGTGTTCATCGAACACGGCACCCGACGACTCCATCTCGCGGGAGTGACCACGCGGCCAACCGGGGCGTGGGCGGTGCAACAGGCCCGCAACCTGGCCATGGATCTGGCCGACCGCATCAGCACGCTGCGATTCGTGATCCATGATCGCGCCACCACGGCCCTCCCGCAGGAAGGTGATGGGGGCCTCTCGTGATGTGTCCGCGCCGAGCAGGGGACACGCACGCCTCCGCCCGACGCGGTGTCGGTTAGGCTGAGGGCTCCACGAGCATCCAGGCGACCGCCGAGGTGTCGGTGTTGTCCGAGCTCGTGATGGTGAAGCTCATCCCGTTGAGCGGGCGGTCACCGCCGGACAACGTTGTCCTACAGCAGCAGGCCCGTGGAAAACCAAGTCAACTGGATCCTTATGTGGAAATCACTTCCAGTCACGCTGGAGAGCCAGATCAGGACAGGGAGTTCAGCTGGCCAAGGTAGGAGAGGTGAGATTGCGGATCGCGTTCCGCGCCCTCTCGACTTCGTCTCGCTGCACTCCAGTTTCGGTCCTTACCTTGAAGGTGCGGTCGTCTCGCCACAGCTCTTCTAGGTAGTCCAGGAGTTGTTGGGTTGTGCGCTCTCCTGTGACACCGAAGCCCTTGCGGACACGAAAGTATCGAGGATCGTCGATCCCCAAGAACACGTGATACTTACCAACGATCATCGGTGAGAGGTTTGGTAGGGAGCTTGGTAGCACAAAGAATCGTGCCTCGAAGTCTTCTGCTTCTTCCCAGCCCAAGAGGCGTTGCACAATACTGTCCAGCCTGCTTTCGGTCGAGATGTTGAACAACACCCGAACCTTCCATGAGCCAGCACCAGACGATGTGACGCAATCACTGTAGAGCTCGCCGAAGGCCTTGAGGACAGAGCTGGGCGGATCGGGAAGCCGCTCGCCGTAGCTGTGCAAGGCGGCATGGAAGATCCTCCGATCATCATTCGGCATAGAGCCAATTTCCGTAATGGTGGAGATAGCCGCACTATAGAGTGCGTCCCTACTTTGGAATACTCGCACTCGATCCACGGAAAGCTGCGTCCGCATGTCGTCCAGTACGCTTGCCCTCTCCAGCACCAGGTAGATCAAGATTGCTGCATTAAGCACGCTGATAGCGGATACTCCGTATTTTAGTGGCAGGCCAACAATATTGAGTACGGCGATCAATACTGCGACGAGAACCGTCGCAGCCAGGATGACGAGGTTGAACCAACCTCCCAGCCTGCTGTAAAGCGCGCGAAAACGATCCAGTACCGGCATGCCAGCGACTCCAGGTCACATTAGAGGGCTCGCGCCATCGTTTGGAGGATGCTGTGCTGTAGGCGTATTTCTAGCCAGAAGCCATTGAGTTCTCGCGATCCCCGGGGCTTCGACGTCACCTACCGTCGTGTCATCGTTACAACTATGTCGTATGGTCGCTGGCTCCGGGCGAATTCATTCCAGCATGTCTGGACAAGGCGGTCTTTGCTGCCGCACGTGGATGATCGGCAAGAGTGTTGCGCCTGCCGGGATCCCATGCTGGGGAGGCGTGGTCCCCGCGGAGCGCGGGGTATCTGTCAACCGGCGGAGTGGAGTGCGGGCGGGCCGGGCGCTAGTTGCTGGCCAGGGGCGCTCCGCCTGAGCAAACGATCCCCCCGGCTGCCGCCGTACCCTCTGCAGCCGCAGTGTGGTCAGCAGGGCCAACTGTCGACAATCGCCAGGGCCGGGCCTGAGACATAGTCGATCTTGATAGCAGGGAGTTACAGGCCGGTAACTACCTTTGCTAGCCGTCTTAGAAGGTGATCGGATGGCGAGCCGCAAGAACACTCAGGGTGCCCGAGCAGAAGCCCACCCTCAGGCCAGCATCCCCCGAGGGGCTTTTCAGACTGGGCGGCGGCCTCAGAGGAGACCGCCGCCCGGCCGGACTTCCAAGTCGCGCCGGAGACGTGTTGGCCAGGGGCCTTGCGGTCGCCAGTTCGTCATCGCCCCCTCTGAGAGGCTCGACTCCCGGTGGGGTACTCCCGGTTTACCTCCGCGCCTTGTTGCGGGGCGGCTCCGGCTCCGCGGGCTCGGTGTGCAGGTTCAGCACCTCCAGCCCCCGGACCTGCGCCTGCCTGGTCTGC
>CALAED010000119.1 GCA_937891035.1 uncultured Thermomonosporaceae bacterium
TTGGTTCAGCCGGCTCAATACCGCGATGACGAGGCCGTCGCCCTCGCCGCTCGACCCGACCGCGCCGCGCAGCCCGGCGAGCCCCGGCTGCAACGAATAGTTCCTCGACTTGCGCACGACCGCCAGCGTGTCGAGCAACGCTCCATGGAAGGCGCTGGAGGGCGCGAGCACCTCGCCCACGTCGGTGAGGAACCGCAGCCCGAACCCGGCCCGGCCGAGATGGACGCCGATTGAGGCCGCCGCGGAGACCGCCTGCTCGAACGAGGACGCGGCGCCGTCGCCGACGTGCACGCTGCTCCGGGTGTCGAGGAAGAGCGTCCCGCGGCTTTGCCACTGTTGCTCCTCGCGGCGCACCATCAACTCGCCGTACCGCGCGGTCGACCGCCAGTGAACGCGCCGCAGGTCGTCGCCGTGGCGGTACTCGCGCGGCGCCACGTCGTCCTCGCCGGCGGTGGCGACCGTGCGGGCCCTGCTGTCGCCGCCGCCGGTCCACACGCCCATGAAGCGCTCGGGCGGCAGCGGGACGATCGGCGGGGTGACCGTGAGCGTGTCCGTCGTGCTGAACGACCTGGAGAGCTCGACCAGGCCGAACGGGTCGGCCAGCCGCACCGCCAGCGGCCCGACCTTGAACCGGCCCCGCACCTCCGAGCGCACTCGGTAGCTCAGCTCCCGCGCGCCCTGCGGCTCGATCCGGTCGAGCACGAAGCGGGCGCCGCCGGTGCCGCCGCCGAGGGCGAACGGCACCCGGTCGGAGACGAGCAGCAGGCCGGCGGGCAGCCGGGAGACGTTTTCGAGCCGCAGGTCGACATGCGCCTCGTGCCCCACGGCCAGCCGGGAGGGATCGATCCGTCGCGCGCACGCGAGGCGGTACCGAGTCCGCGACACCGCCAGCGCCGACAGCAGCGGCAACGCCAGCACGAGCACGCCCGCGCGCAACAGATCGCGCTCGCCGAGCACGAACGAGCAGACGATCGCCGTCACCCCGGCGGCGACGAACGACCTGCCGCGGGTGGTGAGGGCCGTGAGCGTTCTGAGCATTTATGACAGCATCTACGACGGCGTCTATGAGGGATATAAGAATTCTATGAATGGCGGCGGTCGGGAACCGGCAGCCGCCGGACGAGCTCGCCGACCACCTGCTCGGGGGTCCGCCGCTCCACCTGGGCGTCCGGCGTCGGGAGCAGCCGGTGCGTGAGCACCGGGCTCGCCAGCTCCTGGATGTCGTCGGGCAGGACGTAGTCGCGGTCGTCCATGGCGGCGTGCGCCCTGGCCGCGCGGACCAGGTGCAAGGTCGCCCGCGGGGACGCGCCGAGCCGCAGGTCCGGATGCTTGCGGGTGGCCGTCACCAGGTCGATCGCGTACTGGCGTACCGCCGGGGCCACATGCACCTTGCGCACCACCTGGATGAGATCGCGGACGTCGGCGGCGTGCGCCACCGGCTCCAGGCCGTCAAGCGGCGAGGTCTGCCCATGGACGTCGAGCATCTCCAGCTCAGCGCTCGGCTCCGGGTAGCCCATGGAGATCCGCGCGGTGAACCGGTCGCGTTGCGCCTCGGGCAGCGGGTAGGTGCCCTCCATCTCGACCGGGTTCTGGGTGGCGATGACCATGAAGGGACGCCCTAGGCCGTAGGTCTTGCCGTCGACCGTGACCTGCTGCTCTTCCATGCATTCGAGCAGCGCGGACTGGGTCTTGGGGGAGGCGCGGTTGATCTCGTCGCCGACGACGATGTTCGCGAAAACCGGCCCCTGCTTGAACTCGAACTCCCGCCGCACCTGGTTGTAGGCGCTGACGCCGGTGATGTCACTCGGCAGCAGGTCGGGGGTGAACTGGACGCGCCGGACCGAGCAGTCGACGGACTTGGCCAGCGCCTTTGCCAGCATGGTCTTGCCGACGCCAGGCACGTCCTCGATCAGCAGATGGCCTTCGGCCAGCAAGACCGTGAGCGCGAGCCGCACGGCATTGGGCTTTCCCTCGATGACCGATTCGATCGCCGCCCGGATCTTGTTCGCGACCTGCGTGAGCACGTCCAGCCCGCGGTCGGCCTCGTCATGGGTGCTAATCGCCACTAACCCTCCTCAGCCACCCGGTGGCCGCCTCTGGCGCCACCCGCCACGCTCGGGGGAGTCGCGGTGGCGCGCGACTCCTGCGGACGGGATACCACCCATTCTGTGTGTTTCCCGACAGTACGTTGTCATGCCTAACCGCAGTGATAAGTCAGCGGTTCGGCGGGTGGGTGACGCCGGACGGCGGAGTGACGTCATCGTCATCCCCCACCACTTTGCTCCACTCCCGACCGTGGCTCCACCCCAAAGCGGCAGAGTCCTCGGACGGATGCCCGCTGAACGGCCGTTTATTTCCTTTGTTCTTCTTGTCGCGACGTAGCGGCGCCGAGCCCGAACCGAACGCCGCTCCACTTCGCTCCACACCACTTGACCTGCGTTTTCGCGCCCCGGCTTCGCCGAAGACGAAATATGAATAGTTGACGGTGGGGAATAGTGGAGTACAGTGGGGCGCCGTGGGGATAGTGGTAGCACCCCGCACGGCACGGGGAGGTGGGGCCGATGTTCCTCGGCACCCACTCACCGCGCCTGGACGACAAGGGACGGCTGTTCCTGCCGGCGAAATACCGAGAGGAGCTGTCGGGGGGATTGGTGATCACGAAGGGCCAGGAGCGCTGCCTGTACGTCTTCCCCTTGGCAGAGTTCCAGCGCATCACCGAGGCGCTTCGTGCCGCGCCGGTCACCGCCAAGGCCGTTCGCGACTACAGCAGGGTCTTCTTCGCCAGCGCGTCCGACGAGCTTCCTGACAAGCAGGGGCGGATCACGATTCCACCGGCACTGCGCACCTATGCCGGTCTCGACCGCGACTGCGTCGTCATCGGAGCCAACACGCGCTTGGAGATCTGGGACGCGCAGGCCTGGGAGACCTACCTCGAGCAGAGCGAGCAGCAGTTCTCCGAGCTTTCCGAGGAGGTGTTGCCGGGAGTTCTGTGACGTTCGACCCGTCGGCCGGCGGCCCACGTTCGGTGAGGTCTCCACCCGCTCTCCGCGCCAGCTGGCGCATCTTCCCCGGTGCCAGGTGGCAACCCTGTGCCAAGCAGGGCTCTTCCCCCTGGGCAGCGGATGGGGACCTGGCCGGACGAGGCCGCCTCCCCGGAGCCGCCGTCGCCTTCGACCTCATGTGTGGTCGGTGCACCCGTGTGCCGTCACCGGCGAGCGGCGACGCGGTTTCTCCGGAGTCGGCGGCGCCACATCCGCGAGCTTGGGGTCGTCTCCCATGGGCAGGGACGCGACCACACGGTGGCAGCACATGGGGGTGACATGAACACGGGTGACGCCACGCGCCGTGCCGGCCACGAACCGGTCATGCTCGACCGCGTTCTGGAGCTGCTGGCACCCTCGCTGCGCGTCCCCGGCGCCTGCCATGTCGATGCCACCTTGGGCCTGGGCGGCCACGCGGTTGCGCTGCTCGAGGCCCATCGCGAGCTGCGGCTCATCGGCATCGACCGCGACCCGGTGGCACTGGAGCGGGCCGGCCGGCGGCTGGCTCCCTTCGGCGCTCGGGTGACACTCGAGCACGCCGTGTATGACGAGATCCCGCGGATCCTCGCCCGGCTGGACCGCCCGCACGTCCAGGGAATCCTCTTCGATCTCGGCGTCTCCTCCCCGCAGCTGGACGAGGTCGAGCGCGGATTCGCCTACGCCCACGACGCGCCGCTCGACATGCGCATGGACCCGACCACGCAGTCACGCACCGCCGCCGACATCGTGAACGGCTACGCGGCCGACGATCTGGCGCGGATCCTTCGGGAGTACGGGGAGGAGCGCTTCGCCCGCCGTATCGCCGACGCGATCGTACGGGAGCGCGCCCGCGAGCCGCTGACCTCGACAGAGCGGCTCGTCGCCCTCGTGCGCGCCGCGATCCCGGCGGCGACCAGGCGGACCGGGGGCAACCCGGCCAAACGCACCTTCCAGGCCCTCCGCATCGAAGTGAACGGGGAGCTGACCAGCTGGCGGCGGGCACTGCCGGCCGCACTCGACGCCCTCGCCGTGGGCGGCCGGGTCATCGTCCTCGCCTACCACTCGCTCGAAGACCGCATCGCCAAGCGCGTCTTCGCCGAGCACACGACGGATACGACACCACTTGACCTGCCCGTGCCGCTGCCCGAGCGGCAGCCGCGCTTCCGGCTGCTCACACGGGGCGCGGAGACCCCGTCCAACCGCGAGACCAGCGCCAACCCCCGGGCCGCTTCGGCCCGACTGCGCGCCATCGAGCGGATCAAAGAGGCGGCGTCGGTCACCACGCGGCCGCCGCGCCGGGGGAGCCGACCAGGAGGCTCAGCATGACGACGACCACCACACGTCCGCGCCGGCGCCGTCCCGATCGCCCGGTCCGTAGCGCCACGACCGCCACGCCGGCCAACTCCACCACGACCACCAAACCGGCCAGCCCGGCCAGCCCGGCCAAGCCGGCCAAGCCGGCCGCCGCGCCCAAGCTGGCGGCCGGTGTGGCCGGGCGGCCCGCGCGGCCGGCGGCGCCCCCGCGCATGCCGTTCGTTGTGCTGTTGGTCGGGCTGCTCGGCGGCGCGCTGGTGAGCCTGCTGCTGCTCAACACCGTGCTGGCGCAGGACGCCTTCACGTTGACCGAGCTGCAGCGCAGCAACCAGCAGCTACTCCAGCAGCGGCAGGCGCTGCAGGAAGAGATCGCCAAGGAGGAGTCGCCGGCCCGGCTCGGGCAGCGGGCGAAGGCGCTGGGGATGCGCGAGCCACGCCAACCGGCCTTCGTCGACGCCCAGACGGGGAACGTGGTCGGGGCCAAGGTACGTCCCGTGCCCTACCCGGCCGCGGCCGCCGCGGCCGCCGCCGGCGTGGTCGGCGTGCCGGGCGCGATCGTGCCGGGAGACGTCGGCGCCGGCGGCACCCGGTGACCATCCAGCGCGGCCGCGGCCCGGGCGGACGCCCGCCCGGGCCCCGAGGGAGCGGCCGTGGTCAGCCCGGTTCCGGACGCGGTGGTCCGGCCAGGCCGGGTGGCCGGGCCGGTGGTGGTTCCTCCCCGGCCGACCAGCCCCGCCCCGCCTCCCGGCCGGGCCGGCCAGCCGGCCACGGCCGGCAGGGCGATCCGCCCCGCGCCGCCCGCCCGGCGCGGGCGGGCGCCGAGCGCGGATCCGGCCGGGGCGACGGTCGGCGCGACCCCAATCGTCGCCCCGACCGTCGTCCTGATCGTCGCCCGGCGCGCCGGCGGCCGCGCCGGATCATCATCCGGCTGCGCGACCCCGTCCGGCGGCTCAACGTCGGCCTGCTGCTGATCACCTTTGTGCTGTCGCTGTTCGCCGGCCGCCTCGTCCAGCTGCAGGGCCTCGCCTCGGACGGGTACGCGCGGCAGGCGATGCAGCAGCGCCTGGTGACGATCGACCTGCCCGCCGTCCGGGGACAGATCACCGACGCTCAGGGGCAGCCGCTCGCGATGACGGTGGACGCGCGCGCGATCTACGCCGACCCGTCCAGAATAGATCCGGCGCGGCGGCCGCAGATCGCGCAGACGCTGGCCTCGATCCTCGACCTGAATCCAGCGACCGTGCTCAAGGACCTGAGCAAGCCGAACACCCAGTTCAGGTACATCGCGCGCGGCGTCAAACCGGACCGGGCGCGGATGGTGTCCGCTTTGGACTTCCCCGGTATTGGGACATTGCCGGAATATCGCCGGATCTACCCGAACAACGCCGTCGGGGCCAACGTCGTTGGATATGTGGGAGGAGACGGGAACGGCCTCGGCGGCCTCGAATACACCATGAACGGCATGCTGGCCGGGCGCGGCGGCTGGCAGCGGGTGGAGATCAGCCGCGACGGCCAGCACATCCCCATGGGCGAAGACCAGACGCTCAAGCCGGTCCCCGGGCGCGGGCTGCGCCTCACCCTGCTTCGTGACCTGCAGTACAAGGCTCAGGCGGCGCTCGAAAAGCAGGTCAAGGCGACCCGCTCCAAGAGCGGTAGCGTCATCGTCATGGACCCGCACAGCGGGCAGATCCTGGCGATGGCGACCGCCCCCGGCTTCGACCCGAACGACCTGGCCAACGCCGACCAGCGCAACCTCGGCAACAGGGCCGTCGAGGAGGCGTTCGAACCCGGTAGCACCAACAAGGTGATCACCGCCGCCGCCGCGATCGAGAAGGGCGGCGTGACGCCGGACACCGCGTTCGTCGTCCCGGACCGCATCACGAGGCTGGGACGGACCTTCCACGACTCACACCCGCACCGCACCCAGCGGCTGACGTTCGGCGGCGTGCTGGCCACCTCGAGCAACGTCGGCACGATCCTGGCGAGCGAGCGCATCAGCCAGCAGACGCTGTATGACTTCCTGCGCGGCTTCGGCTTCGGCGAGCCGACCGGCGTGCGGCTGCCGGGCGAGACGTCGGGGTTGTTGCGACCGCCGTCCCAATGGTCGGGAACCGACCGCTACCCGATCGTGTTCGGCCAGACGGTGTCGGTGAACGCGCTGCAGATGGCGAGCGTGTACGCCACCATCGCCAACGGCGGTGTCCGGGTGTCGCCGACCATCGTCGCCGGCACCACTGACGAGAACGGCGGCTTCACCCCTGCCGCCGCCCCGGCCCAGCGCCGGGTGATCAGCGCCCGGACGGCCCGCGAGATCATCCACATGCTCGAAGGCGTCGCCTCCAGCGACGGCACCGCCCCGGAGGCCCAGATCCCCGGATACCGGGTGGCCGGCAAGACCGGCACCGCGGAGAAGGTCAACCCCGCCTGCGGCTGCTACCGCGGCGGCGGTTACACCGCGTCCTTCGCCGGCATCGCACCCGCCGACGACCCGCAGCTCGTCGTGCAGGTCGTGCTGCAGGACCCCAAGGGCGCCCACTATGGTGGCGAGGTGGCGGCTCCTGTGTTCAAGGACGTCATGTCCTTCGCCCTCCAGAGCAGGAAGATCCCGCCCACCGGGAACAAGTCACCGAAGATCCGTATCTACGCCGGTCACTGACCACGGAGGGGTAGTCTCTCGCCGTGCCGCAGCCGCCAGCGTCCTATACCGAAAGAGCACAGATGCGCCCCACCACCAATCCGGCTCGCCCGCTTTCCGGGCTCGCGCGGGTCTTGGACGTCACCGTGGATCGCGGCGACGAGTGGGACGAAGTCCTGATCACCGGGATCACGCACGACTCGCGGCGGGTGCTCCCCGGCGACGTCTACGCGGCGCTGCCCGGCAGCAGGGCGCATGGGGCCGACTTCGCCGCGTCGGCCGCGGCGGCCGGCGCGGCCGCGATCGTGACCGACGCGGCCGGCCACCGGCGGGCGGCCGCGACCGGACTGCCGGTGCTCGTCGTCGGCCGTCCCCGTGAGGTGCTCGGTCGGGCCGCCGCGTGGGTCTATGGCGAGCCGGCAGATGACCTGACCATGATCGGGGTTACCGGCACCAGCGGTAAGACCACGACCGTCTATCTGCTCGAGTCCGGGCTGCGCGCGGCCGGGCTGCACACCGGCATCGTCGGCACCGTCGAGACCCGGATCGGCGACGACAGACTGCCGAGTACGCTCACCACGCCGGAGGCGACCGACCTGCACGCCATCTTCGCGATGATGCGCGAACAGGGAGTCGGCGCCGCCGCGATGGAGGTCTCCAGCCACGCGCTCGATCAGGACCGGGTCGGCGGCGCCCACTACGACGTGGCCATCTTCACGAACCTGTCGCAAGACCACCTCGACTATCACCTCACCATGGACGACTACTTCGCGGCGAAGGTGCGGCTGTTCACGCCGGCCTACAGCCGCGTCGGCGTGGTCAACCTCGACGACGAATATGGCAGGATGCTGGCCGACAAGGCCGACATACCGATCACGACGTACTCCGTCGGCGGCAACCCGGCGGCGGACTGGCGCGCGGAGGACGTACGGCTCGGCGCCGACGGCAGTGTCTTCCGCGTCGTGGGCCCGGGCGGCATCGAGGCCGACGCGACGATTCAGCTGGCCGGCGCGTTCAACGTCGCCAACGCGCTGGCCGCGATCGTCGCACTCGTCGAGGCGGGCATCTCGCTGCCCACCGCCGTACACGGTGTCGGCGCGCTCGCCGGGGTGCCGGGGCGGCTCGAACGGGTCGACGAGGGCCACGAATTCGTCACCCTCGTGGACTACTCGCACAAACCCGCGGCGGTCGAGGCGGTGCTGACCGCGCTGCGGCCGGTCACCGAGGGACGCCTGTTCGTCGTGCTCGGCTCCGGCGGCGACAGGGACAAGAGCAAGCGCCCGCTCATGGGCGAAGCTGCGGCGCGGCTCGCGGACGTCGCCGTTCTCACCAACGACAACCCCCGATCCGAGGATCCCGTCGCCATTCTCGCCGCTATGGTCGAGGGCGTGCTGAAGGTCCCTCAGCGAGAACGCGCGCATGTGATCGTGGAGCCCGACCGGGCGGCGGCGATCGCGCTCGCCGTCGACCGAGCCGGCCGCGGCGACGTCATCATCGTGGCCGGCAAGGGACACGAGCAGGGCCAGTACGCCGGCGGCGAGGTGGTGCCGTTCGACGACCGCGACGTCGTCCGCCAGGCGCTGCGCACCCGCGCTGGACGCGGGCAAGGCGCGGAGCGCGCCGGACGGCCGCGACGTCCCGACGACGAGGACCGGACGTGATCCGGCTCTCCCTGGCGACGATCGCCGAGATCACCGGCGGCACGATGACCGGCACCGGCGGCGACGCCGTCGTCACCGGCCCCGTTGTGATCGATTCGCGCCTCGCCGAGCCGGGCGCGCTGTTCGCCGCGATCCGCGGGGAACACGCCGACGGTCACGACTACGTCGCCGCCGCGGTCGCCGCCGGGGCGGTCGTCGCCCTGGTGGAACGGCCCCCGGGTGCCGCGGCCGGCGCGGGTGCGGTCGCCGGGGCCACCGCCGACCCCGCCGCCGACCCCGCCGCCGTGCCGGCCATCGTCGTCGACGATGTCGTCGCCGCGCTCGGCCGGCTGGCCCGCGGCGTTGTGGACCGGCTGCCCGAGCTCACCACGATCGGCGTCACGGGTTCGTCAGGCAAGACCTCGACCAAAGACCTCCTCGCCCAGGTCACCGCGCGGCTCGGCCCGACGGTGGCGCCCGTCGGCTCGTTCAACAACGAGATCGGGCACCCCCTCACCGTGCTGCGCGCCGACGTGGGCACCCGCTACCTCGTGCTCGAAAACAGCGCCCGGGGCATCGGCCACATCGCCTACCTGACGCGTATCGCGCCGCCCGACATCGGCGTCGTGCTCAACGTCGGCTCCGCGCACATCGGCGAGTTCGGCGGCCGCGATGCCGTCGCCAAGGCCAAAGGGGAGCTGGTCGAGGCGCTCGCGCCCGGTGGCGTCGCCGTGCTGAACGCCGACGACCCCCGCGTGCACGCGATGGCCGCGCGCACCAACGGGAAGATCGTCACCTTCGGCCGGGCCCCCGCGGCGACCGTACGGGCCGTCGACGAGCGGCTCGACGAGCTGGGCAGGGGCCGGTTCTCGCTGGTCACGCCCGAGGGAAGCGCGCCGGTCGCGCTGCTGACGCACGGAGCGCACGCGATCGGCAACGCGCTGGCCGCCGCGGCCGTCGCCCGCGAACTCGGCATGCCGCCGGCCGACATCGCGGCCGCGCTGTCCGCGGCGACGTCGGTCAGCCGGTGGCGGATGGAGGTCGGCGAACGTGCCGATGGCGTCACCGTCGTCAACGACGCCTACAACGCCAATCCCGAGTCGATGCGCGCGGCCCTGGACGCCCTCGCGCACATGGCGCGGGGCCGCCGCTCGTACGCTGTGCTGGGTGGTATGGCGGAGTTGGGCGCCGTCTCCGCCGAAGAACACGAGAAGATCGGCCGGTACGCCGCACAGCACGGCGTTTCCGGGCTCATCGCCATCGGCGAGCCCGCGGCGCCCATCTTGGCGGGCGCCAAGCGGGTCGAGTCGTGGACTGGAGAGTGCGTGCAGGTAGATGACACCGCCGCGGCGGTGGCCGCCCTCGGCGAGCGGCTGCGCCCGCGGGACGTGGTGCTGATCAAAGGGTCGCGGGTGGCCGGCCTGGAACGCGTGGCCGCCGCCGTGCTCGAGGGCGAGGGAACGGGCGGGGCCGAAGGCGGGGTCGACGCGTGAGGAACATCCTCGTCGCCGGCGCGGTGTCGCTGTTCATCGGCATGCTCGGCACCCCGCTGTGGATCCGGCTGGTCACCCGCCTGGGGTACGGCCAGATGATCCGCGAGGACGGCGTGGAAACCCACCTCAGCAAGCGAGGCACCCCCACCATGGGGGGGGCCGTTTTCATCATCGGCTCGCTCGTCGGGTACGCCCTCTCGCATTTGGTCACCGCGACCACCCCCACCATCTCGGGCATCCTCGTGTTGTTCTTGATGACCGGGCTCGGCGTCGTCGGCTTCGTCGACGACTACATCAAGGTCTTCAAGCAGCGCAGCCTGGGCCTGCGCAGCGGCGCCAAGGCGATCGGCATCGTGCTGGTTGGAGTCGTCTTCGCGGTCGGGGTGCTCAACTTCCCCAACGGCTACGACGTCACGCCGGCCACCGACCAGCTGTCGTTCCTGCGGGACTTCGGCCCCCACATCGGCCCCTACCTGTTCGTCATGTGGGCGCTCATCCTCATCCAGGCGACCTCCAACGGCGTCAATCTCACCGACGGCCTCGACGGGCTGGCCAGCGGGCCGACCGGCATGGTCCTCGCCGCGTACGTGATCATCGGGAACTGGCAGCTGCGCAACAGCTGCTACGACTTCGGGCTCGCCCCCAACTGCTACAGCGTCCGCGACCCGCTCGACCTCGCCGTCGTGGCCGCGGCGGTGCTCGGCGGCCTCTTCGGCTTCCTGTGGTGGAACGCGCCGCCCGCCAAGATCTTCATGGGCGACACCGGCTCCCTCGCGCTGGGCGGCGTCCTGGTGGGGCTGGCGATCACCACGCGCACCCAGATCCTGCTCGCCATCCTCGGCGGCCTGATCGTCATCATCGTGCTGTCGGTGATCATCCAGGTCGGCACCTTCAAGGTCACCCGAAAACGGGTCTTCAAGATGGCGCCGCTGCAGCACCATTTCGAGCTGTCCGGCTGGGCCGAGACCACGATCGTGGTGCGGTTTTGGTTGATGTCCGCGCTGTTCGTCGCCATGGGCCTGGGCCTGTTCTACCTGGAGTGGATGCCCAAGTGAGGCCGCATGAGCGCTGAGCGGGAAGCACCGTGACGTTCGCCGGACGATCGGTGTGCGTGGCCGGGGCCGGGATCTCCGGGCGGGCGGCGACGTTGGCGCTGGCCGATCAGGGCGCGCGGGTGACGGTCGTGGATGCCCGGGCCGGCGCGACCGAGCACGAGCAAGCCGCCGATCTCGCCGCCGACCGAGGCGCCGCCGGCCAGATCACCGTACGGCTCGGCGACGGGGAGACGCTGCCGCCGGGCACCGACCTCGTCGTCACCTCGCCGGGCTGGCGGCCGGACGTGCCGCTGCTGGCCGCGGCGGCGCGGGCCGGCATCGAGATCATCGGCGAGGTCGAACTCGCCTGGCGACTGCGCCCGCCTGACGCTCCGCCGTGGCTGGCCGTCACCGGAACCGACGGCAAGACCACGACCGTGCGCATGCTGACCCGCATGCTCACCGCCGCCGGCCACAAGGCGCTGGCCGTCGGCAACGTCGGCACGCCGATCGTGGCCGCGGTCCACCCGATGGGCGAGGCGGCGAGTTATGACGTGCTGGCCGTCGAACTGTCCAGCTACCAGCTGCACTGGTCGAACTCGATCGCCCCGTACGCGGCCGCGGTGCTCAACATCGCGCCCGATCACCTCGACTGGCACGGCTCCATGGAGGCCTACGTCGCGGCCAAGGCCAAGATCTTCGCGCCCGGCGCCATGGCCGTCTACAACGCCGACGACGAAGGGTCGGCGCGGCTCGCGGCGGCGGCGCCGGGGGCCGCGCGCCGCGTCGGCTGCACGCTCGCGGCCCCCGGCCCCGGCCAACTCGGCG